>NZ_JBEXCW010000082.1:0-34922 GCF_040605435.1 Streptomyces sp. NPDC005574 | reverse complement strand
CCACTACTGGACAGGACCAAACCTGCGGGTCAGAGCACCGTGATTCGCCCTGGCGGCGAATCCCGGCTCCCTGCCCTGCTCCGCAGGAGTCCGATTCCTCCCCGGCCTGAAGGCCGGGGTTTCCTCGGAGGTATCCGATGAGATGGCACAGCTAGGACTTGTTGCGCTGCTGCATCACCACGGCCACGATCCCCATCGGTACAGCGAAGATCAGAACCTGCACCCACATCGGCACGAAGTCCGGCGCCCGTCCAACTGCCGTCACGATTTGCTCCATGCTGGCCATGACCCGCCTTCCACCGGTATGAGCAACGCCGTCCAAGACCGCATGCCCCAGTCCCCGCGCGCAAGGCCTGCAGGCGCCGCGGTGCTGGTTCACCTCTTCGGTGATTCCGGCACGCGGTCTGCGCCGGCTGCGACATGGTCGTGTCGGCGGCGCGGAACGTGGAGGGAAGGGGCGGGGCCGTGGAGGACGGCGAGCGGGAGACATGGACGACGGACGAGTCGCGACGCTCCGCTCCTCAGGGACGTCTGGGGTGTCGGGGTCGGCAGTGGCGAGGAGATGACGGACACTATCCGCGAGCTGTACGACGAAGCCGCAGAGGTGACGGCTGGCGATGTGTTTCTCACTGCGCGCGGCGCCTCTTCGCGGACAACGACGGGTTGCGGACACCGCAGACGGTGACCTCGCTCGCCCCGTTCAACGGCCCGAGCGAAGTCACCCTTCGCGGTTGACCGCTGCCCGACTCTGACCGTCTTGTTGCTGGCATTGGCCCACGACAATGACCAGTTGGTGACTCTTTCACCCGGCCGGCCCGCGTCGACGAAGATTACGTCGGCGCCACGCCGTGTCGGGTTCCAGCCCACACCGGCTCCGAGCACGCCCTCACGAACGCCCCGTGTCCCCTCCCCGACGGCCGCAACCCCGCCACTCGCCCCGCGTCCGCTGGTTTCGGGGCAGGCTCCCGACGGCCTTCGTCACCGCGCACGTGATGTCCCCGAATGCTCAGTGAGTGTTTTCTCTCGGACTTCCGGTGATGATCACCGTCACACCCGCCAGTACCACCGACCGCGACGCCGCCCGAGAACTCTTCTGGCGCCTACGCGTCATGCAGCCCCAGATCACCCAGGTCTGGCCCGACTCCGCCCACGCCGGCCGGCTCATCAACTGGTCCGGTGACTTCCTGCACATGACCCTCAGGACGGTCTCCCGCCCCCGCGGCGCGAAAGGCTGCGTCGTGCTGCCACGCCGCTGGAACGTCGAACGCATCCTCGGCTGGATCATGAAGGCATGCCGCAACGTCCGGGGCTACGAACGGCTGCCTCAGCACTTCGTAGCGCACCTGACCTGGGCACTCATCACCCTCATGGCCCGCCGGATCGCCCGGAAAGACCCCCGAACCGACTGGTCCAAGAAGTCCTGACCGCCAGCGCGGCCCTGTCCCTGCGCTGTCTGAGGGGTCAGGACACGGGGTTCTCCAGCAGCGTGACCCGGTTGCCGTCCGGGTCTTCCAGGGCAGCAAACCGGGTGCGCGTACCGCCAGCATGCACTGGCCCCGCAGCCAAACCGCGTTCCTTGAGCAGTGCAAGAGCCTCGTCCAGATCAGGAACCTCGAGATTGAGGAGCGCCGAACCGGAACGCTCGGCGTCCTCGAAGACCGAGAGCCAGCCCCCTGTTGTGAGATGCCAGTCCGCCAGCGACGGCATCGGCCGGGTGTCTGCCGGGCGTCCCAGCAACCGTTCGTACCAGACCACCGCAGTTTCAACGTTCCCCACGGGCGCAACCATCAATACGCGTGCAATGTCCATGACGCCACCTTTTTTCGAACCACGGTTCCGTGTCTCTTCTCCAGACTGCTTGAGTCAACAGAACTCATCGCACGAGGCTGGGGACGGTCCCGGTCCGGTCCGACCGCGGAGAAGCGCTGTGCGTGGATCAGCGGGCGACCGAGATCGCGAAGGGCGTGAACCCGCTGGACCGTATGACGTGGGGGACGAACAGGATCGCGGCTTCTGTTGCGCGGGCGGTCTGGATTCCGCCGAGGTCGGTGATCCATTCCTCGCGCCAGCCGAGGCTGGTGAGCAGTTCGTGGACGGTCTGCTTGGCCTGGGAGTCCTCGCCCGAGAGGAAAGCGGTCGGCGGCTGGGCGAGGGTGTCCGGCGCGGTCATCACCGGGAAGAGCATGGTGTTGAGTGTCTTGACGACGCGGGTTTCGGGGAGTGCCTCCTGGAGCTGCTCGGCAAGGCTGGAGCCGGGGTAGAGCAGGTCGGCGGGAAGTCCGTCCGGTCCGTCGGCGGTGGCGTTGGAGAGGTCGATGAGGATCTTGCCCCGCAGTTCGGCGCGCAGGGCGGTCAGGCGTTCCAGTGAGCCGGCGCCCGGGGTGGCGTTGATGACGATCCGGGCTGCCCGGGCTGCGTCGGCGGCGGCGCCCGGCGTGCGGTCCGCCACGGTGACCTGATGCCCTGCCCGGGTGAGGGCGGCGGCCAGGTTGCCGCCGACGCGGCCGTTTCCGAGTACTGCGATGTCGTTCATGAAGATGCGTTCCTCTTGGTGGTTTCTCGTAGACGGTCAGCGCGAGAGTGTCGATGCGGCTTCGGCGTGGATGCCAGGTGCGGCGGCCAGGAAGCTGCTGCTCTGCGGGGTCCAGGGACGGCCCTCGGCGTCAGAGATCCGTCCGCCGGCCTCGGTGACGAGCAGCGCGCCGGGGAGAAGATCCGCTCGGGCGCCGGCGAACTGCCAGAAGGCGTCGGTCCGGCCGGCGGCCACGTTCACCAGGTGCAGGGTCGCGGGCACGGCGGCGCGGACGACGAGCGCGTCGAAGAGCATGGCGGTGATCGAGGAGCCGACACGTCGCACGACGGTCTCGTCCTCGTCCGGCCTGGCCTGGCTGGTGGCCACGATGCTCAGACCGAGGTCCGTGGTCTGGGATACGTGCAGCGGCCGGCCGTCGAGGTGGGCGCCCGCGCCGGTGAGCGCGGTGTAGGTTTCCCCGGTCAGCGGCAGGTGGACCACGGTGAGCACCGGCTGGTTGTCGCGCACGAGGGTGGCGGTGACCGCCCATTCCGGCAGGGCGTGCAGGTGGTTGACATTGCCTTCGGCCGGATCCACGACCCACCATTCGCCGGACGGCAGCGCGCCGCCGTCGAGCTCGTCCTCCACCCAGCCGGCCTGCGGGCGCAGATCCGTAAGGGCCGGGCGCAGGATGTCCAGGGCCGTGTCGTCGTTGGCGGCGAGCGCCCGCATCAGTTCGTCGCGGGTCTGGTAGGGGACCACCTCGCCGAAGCGCTCGCGCAGCGCCGAACCCGCCGCACGCACGGCGATCGCGGTCTGCGTCAGCAGGTCGGCGTCGGAGGTTGCAAGGTCCGTGGCCTGAAGGGTTTCGGACATGGTGGTGCTCCCGTCTGAGCAAAGGGATCAGGTCGTGCGGGCGGAATCCGTGTTTTCCTGTGCCCGCTCTCGAAGACTAGGAGACAGGTTAATTAACCTCAAGTGCATGTAAAGCACGGCTAGCATGACTCTCATGCAACTGGATTTGAATTTGCTCGCCGCGCTCGACGCGTTGCTCGAGGAGGGCAGCGTGGCCGGGGCTGCCGCGCGCCTGCACGTCACCGCCCCCGCGATGAGCCGGAGCCTGGGCCGGATCCGGCGCACGACCGGGGACCAGATCCTGGTGCGCACCGGCCGCACCATGACGCCGACGCCGTATGCGATCGCCGTCCGGGAACAGGTGCACGAGCTGCTGAACCAGGTTCAGGGGGTACTGGCACCGAGCCGCGAACTCGATCTGGCAACACTGGAACGCACCTTCACACTTCGCTGGCACGACTCCCTGGTCGCCATAAGCGGCCCCGCGCTGCTCGCGGCGGTACGCGCACAGGCGCCGGGCGTTCGTCTGCGCTTCGTCGCCGAATCGAGCACCGACACACCCGAGTTGCGGCGCGGTGAGGTCGACCTGGAGGCGAACGCCAACCGTCCCAGCGCACCCGACGTCCATGCCGAGAAGGTCGGCGAGACCCGCCTCGTCATCGTCGTGCGGCAGGGGCATCCCCTCACTGGCGTCACGACCGTCACCGCACAGCGGTACGCCGCCGCCGAGCACGTCGCCGTCTCGCGGCGCGGAAACCTCAGCAACGCCCTCGACGACGCCCTCGCCCGCGTCGGCCTCACCCGCCGCGTGGTGGCGGCCGCGCCCACGGAAGCAGCCGCGCTGGCGTTCGCGCGCGACTCCGACCTGGTGATCAGCGTCCCCGAAGCCACCACGCGCTCCGCGGTCACCGACCTCGGCCTGGTCGTGCTCCCCCTACCGCTGGAACTGCCGTCGGCACCGATATACCTGTCGTGGCATCAGCGCTACGACACCGACCACGCCCACGCCTGGCTGCGTCGGTTGGCACACAGCGCTTTGACCACGTGCGGCGCGTCGTAACCGACGCCGACAAAGGCACAGGCGCGATGAAGGCGATCCAGTGCCAAGAAGCGGGCGGGCCGGAAGTTTTGCGGTATGACGAAGTGCCGGTTCCCGCGATCGGCCCGGGGGAGGTGCAGGGTGTACGCGGCGGTCATCAACCCGCCGGACTGGTACCTGCGTGAGGGGTTGAAGGTCATGCCGGCCGACATGAGACCGGCGCTGGAGTTCCCCCTCATCCCCGGAACGGACATGTCGGGCGTGGTCCAGGCGGTCGCTCCGGACGTGCTGGGGTTCGCCGTCGGTGACGAGGTCTTCGGCATGCTGCGATTCACCGGACTCGACGGCCGGACGTACGCCGAGTACGTGGTCGCGCCGGCTTCGGACCTGGCTCACAAGCCGGCCGGCATCGATCACGTCCGGGCGGCCGGGGCGCCGATGGCCGTACTGGCGGCCTGGCAGTACCTGGTTGATCTCGGCCACGACGTGCCATCCCCCTTCACCGGCCAGGTGCACCAGCCGGTGCCGATCACGCCCGGGATGACCGTGCTGGTCAACGGCCCCGCCGGTGGAGTGGGCCACTTTGCGGCGCAGTTGGCGAAATGGAAGGGGGCACACGTCGTCGCGGTGGCGTCGGGCCGGCACGAGCAGTTCCTGCGCAAGCTCGGCGCCGATGAGTTCATCGACTACACCAGGACGTAGGCCGCGGACGTGGTCAGCGGTGTCGACCTGGTGATCGACACCGTCGGTGGCCCGGACAGCTCACGCTTCCTGACCGTGCTCAAGCGCGGCGGCACCATGCTTCCGGTGTTCTTCGCCCAGTACGACCCGCAGGAGACGGCGAGTCTGGGCATCACAGTCTCGAACATTCAGGTGCGTTCCAACGCCCCCAACTCGTCGAGATCGGCTGCCTGTTCGACGAGGGCTAGCTTCAGGTCGGGGTGGACAGCACCTACCCGCTGCCCGAGGCGGCCAGCGCACACACGCGAGCAGCGCAGAGCCACCTCCAAGGCAAGGTCGTGCTGACGGTGGTCTCGTGATCGCCGAACCCCAGCAGGCGGTGGCGAAGGGCGGCATTCGCTGTGGGAGGACGCCACCTTTGAGGTGATTCGGGCAGCTGGTTCTCTACCGAGTCTTGAAAGCTCCCTTGCTCCTTGCCTCGCACCACCCTATGTTCGGCTTCGCTTGAATCTGTTGAGTGTTGGTTCTTTCGGGGCGGTGTGGAGGCGGTAGTGCGCAACCATTCGATCGGATCCGCCAACCTTGGCCGACGGCGGCGTTGGGGGATCGTCCTCGCGACGGTGATGACCATGGCTCTGTCCACGGTCGCGCCGGCAGCCGCCACCGCAAGCAGCCCTCCGGCACCCGCCGTGGTGCCTGTCGCCCAACAGGAGCCGCATGCCGTGTCGTTCGACGGCTACTCCTTCCTCGTCGACGGCAAGCGCACCTATCTGTGGTCGGGCGAATTCCACTATTTCCGGCTGCCGAGCCCCGACCTGTGGCTCGACATCTTCCAGAAGATGAAAGCGGCCGGCTTCAACTCCACCTCGTTGTACTTCGACTGGGGATACCACTCACCGGCGCCCGGCACGTACGACTTCACCGGCGTCCGCGACGTCGACAGGCTCCTCGACATGGCGCAGGAAGCCGGGCTCTACGTGATCGCGCGCCCGGCTCCGTACATCAACGCCGAGGTCGACGGCGGCGGACTGCCCGGGTGGCTGACCACCAAGGCCGGAAACAACCGCAGTGACGACCCCCAGTTCCTGAAGTACGCCGACGAATGGCTGACCCGGATCGACCGCATCATCGCCCGGCACCAACTGACCGACGGCACCGGATCGGTCATCGCCTACCAGGTCGAGAACGAGTACTACAACGGCTCGGCGGCCGGCCGGTCGTACATGCAGCATCTCAAGGAAAAGGCCCGCTCCGACGGCATCACCGTGCCGTTGACCGGCAACAACAACGGCACGTTCAACTCGGGCACGGGCGCCTTGGACGTGGACGGCCCGGACGCCTACCCGCAGGGCTTCGACTGCTCGAACCCATCGAAGTGGAGCGGTGTCCCCGACATCAGCTACGACCACCCGGCCGGAAGGCCGTTGTATTCGCCCGAGTTCCAGGGCGGTGCCTTCGACCCGTGGGGCGGCCCGGGCTACGACAAGTGCGCGCAGCTCATCAACGACCGGTTCGCGAACGTCTTCTACAAGCAGAACATCGCCGTCGGCGCCACCGCCCAGAGCTTCTACATGACCTACGGCGGCACCAACTGGGGCTGGCTGGGCATGCCGCAGAACTACACGTCGTACGACTACGGCGCCGCGATCCGCGAGACCCGGCAGCTGGACCCGAAGTACGACGAGGACAAGCTCATCGGCTACTTCACGCAGGCCGTCGCACCGCTGACCAAAACGGACCCGATCCGGTCCGAGGCCCCGGACGACCCGACCGTCATCGACACCGCTCGGATGAACCCCGACACCAAGACGCAGTTCCACGTCCTGCGCCACGGGGATTCCACGTCCACAGCGACCGACTCGACCCATATCTCGCTGGACTTCAACGCCCGGACGAACTCCGACACCAGCTACACATGGGACGACACGGACACCACACTGCGCTACGACGGCTCCTGGTCCCACGTGGGCTCCGAGCAGCCCTACACGGGCGGCGACTACAAGAAGACCGAGTCGTTCTCCAACCAGGCCGGAGACTCCGTCACCGTGCCGTTCAACGGCACCGCGATCCGCTGGATCGGTCCCAAGACCAACAACCACGGCTACGCCGACGTCTACCTCGACGACGTCAAGGCTGCGACGGTCGACGACTCCGGCAGCGCGAACCAGGCGGTGGTCTTCCAGAAGACCGGCCTGCCACCGGGAGCACACACCCTGAAGATCGTCGCCACCGGGACCCACAGCTCGGGTTCGACGGACAACTTCGTGTCCGTCGACGCCATCGACGTGCCGACGGCGTCGACCGCGACGCCGACCTACCCCGTAGTGCCGCGCCAGCCGGGTACCGCGATCACCCTCGACGGACGCGACTCGCACGTGATCGTGGCGAACTACCGGCTCGGCGACTCGCAGTTGCAATACTCGACCTCCGAAATCATGACCGCCGACACCATCGGCGACCGGGACATCGCAGTGCTCTACGGCAACCGGGGCAGCGACGGCGAGACCGTCCTGCGCTACTCCTCCCAACCCACCGTCACCAGCAGCGGAGGCCCGGTCACCACCACCTGGGACGCGGCCACCGGCGATCTGCGCCTGAACTACACCCACAAGGGCCTGATCCGCGTCAGCATCAGCGGGGGCGGATCGCGCCCCCTGCTGCTTCTTCTCGGCGACAAGGCGACGGCGAAGACGTTCTGGCGCCAGGACACCGCGACCGGGCCGGTGCTGGTGCGCGGCACCCACCTGCTGCGGACAGCCACCAGCCTGGACCGCGGGAGGCGCCTGGCGCTCAGCGGCGACAACGCCGACGACAAGGACATCGAGGTGTTCACCTCGGCCCGCCACGTCACCTGGAACGGCCGGGAGGTGCACACCCGTGAGACCGCCACCGGCAGCCTCACCGGCACGATCCCGGTCGCAGCCCCGATCACCCTGCCGACACTGACGAACTGGAAGCACACCGAGGAATCACCCGAAGCGGCCCCCACATTCGACGACACCAGCTGGCAGGTGGCCGACAAGTCGACCACCAACAGCGCCTCCGGCATCAACACCCTGCCGGTGCTCTACGCCGACGACTACGGCTTCCACACCGGAAACACGTGGTACCGCGGTCGCTTCCGCGCAGCACCCGCAGAGACAGGCATCCACCTGGTCTCGGACTCCGGCGGCAGGGCCCAGGCATTCTCCGCCTGGCTCAACGGCACCTTCCTGGGCAGCTCCACCACCGGCAGCGCCGACTTCGCCTTCCCGGCGGGTTCAGTGAAGTCCGACGGCGACAACATCGTCTCGGTGCTCACGGTGAACATGGGCCATGAGGAGGACTACAACTCAACCAACGGCAACAAAACCGCGCGCGGACTGACCAGCGCATCCCTCATCGGAGCACCACTTGCGCCGGTCACCTGGCGGCTGCAGGGCGTGCGGGACGGTGAAAACCTGCTGGACACGGTGCGCGGCCCACTGTCGACGGGCGGACTGTACGGCGAGCGTGCCGGCTGGTCGCTGCCTGGCTACCCGGACGGCACATGGAAGCACGTGTCGCTGCCCACCAGCGACACCCGTCCCGGTGTCTCCTGGTACCGCACCGAACTGGCCCTGAACCTGCCCCACGGCCAGGACACCTCGCTCGGACTGACGTTCACCGATGACCCGGCGCGCAAGTACCGGGCCACGATCTACGTCAACGGCTGGCAGGTCGGCAACTACGTCAACTACCTCGGCCCGCAGCACTCCTTCCCGGTGCCCAACGGGATCCTGAACCCCGACGGCCACAACACCATCGCCCTCGCGGTGTGGAACCTCGACGGCAGCACCGGCGGCCTGGGCAAGGTCTCGCTGACGAACTACGGCAGCCACACCTCGTCACTGCGGGTGGCGCAGAACCGCAGCCCCGGCTACGACCGCAAGACCTACGCGATACCGGCGAGGCCGGGCGTCGACATCGCCCTGGCGCTGCCCGACACCGCCGAGTCGGCGCGGTCCTTCACCGCCGAGGCCACGGTGCGGGTTCCGGCCGGGCGGCCCCCGGCGTCCCGGCTGGAGGGTTCACTCGCGCTGCCGGACGGCTGGAGCGCCAGTGCCACGAGCCCCGCATCGGTGAAGCGACTGCTTCCCGGAAAGTCCGCCACCTTCACCTGGCGGGTGCGGCCACCGAACGGCACGCTGTCGTCCGCCTCCGCCCTCACCGCCACCGTGCACTACACCCAGCGCGGCCACCGGACCGCGGCCAGCGACGAGCGCATCATCAAAGCGATCCCGCGGCCTCCCGCGGCAGGCAGGAACGCCGTGAGCGAGCTGCCGTTCCTGTCGTCGACCAACGGATGGGGCCCGGTGGAGCGCGACACGAGCGTGGGTGAGCAGGCGGCCGGGGACGGCCGTCCGATCACCATCGCGGGCGTCAGCTACCCGAAGGGCCTGGGCACCAACTCGGTCAGCGACGTCCAGCTCTACCTCGCCGGCGCGTGCACCCGCCTGACCGCCTCCGTCGGCGTCGACGACGAGACCGCCGGGGCAGGGACCGTTACCTTCTCCGTCATAGCCGACGGCAAGACCCTCCTCACCACGCAAACGATCAAGGGCAAGCAGGCTGACGTACCGATCGACGTCGACGTGACCGGCGCCCAGACGGTCGACCTGAAGGTCGGCGACGCCGGCGACGGCAACGGAAGCGACCACGGCGACTGGGGGACGCCGACTGTGACCTGCGACTGACTACACCCCGGGTGAGTACGCCTCGGCCCGGATCAGTCTCTCGCACAACGGCCCGCGTCACCGCTGATCGGTGTGCACGCACAGGCAGCCGCAGGCGCACGGCGTCGTGTGTCCGATCTCCCGGGTGCCGCGGGCGCAAGGCCGGAGGATGTGCGGCACCTCCCGGCGGTGATCGAGGCCGGGGTGGTGGAAGGCGCCTATGCCGAAGTCGCCGAGCTGGACGCGCGGGCGCCTGCCGGCAGCAGCGGAGGGTTCGGTGGGGTCTGGCTCGGTGTCGTCCAGGCGGCGGCGAGCAGGCTCACCCACATCGCCGACCGGACCGTCCGCCAGGCCCGGGTGGCCGCCGCCGCGCCGGAACCCACCGCCAGCCGTTTCCAGCCCGACACCACGGCCTGAGCCTGCTCTGCTCCTGCCCGGCGAGCCCGACGAGGAGCCGGCCGGGCTGCTGGACCGTGCGCACGTTGCCGCGATCCGGCCGTGCGACCGCTACCGCTACACGTTGAGACAGCTTCTCGCCAGGGAGCAACGTCCATGATCTGCACCGGGTAGCACGATTCCCCCGCACGTTCGGTACAACCCTTGCGCCTCTTCGGAGGTCTTCTGTGCGCCGACCGCGCCCATGACACGCAGGGTGCCCGCTTCCGGCGGGTCGGTGGTCGCCCTTTGTTCCGGATGCCCCGCTCTGGAGGAGCCTCGTGCGTAAACGCACTCTGTTGCTGTCCGCGTCTCTGCTCGCCTCGGGGCTCACCCCGCTCGTGGCGGTGCATGCCGAGGCCGCCGCGGGCACGCCCGGCGACATCAACAAGGACGGCTACCGCGATGTCGTCGTCTCCGCCCCGGACGCGAAGGTCGCGGGTCACGCCAAAGCGGGTGCCGTGGTCATCCTGTACGGCACCTCGCACGGCATCGATCCGGCCAGGCGCACCGTCGTGACCCAGAACTCCACCGGCATCCCGGGCGCCGCCGAGGCCGGTGACCGCTTCGGCGCTGCCGTCGTGGTGTACGACCTGAACCGCGACGGGTACAGCGACCTGGTCGTCGGCGCCCCTGGCGAGGACGTCTCGGGTGACGACGGCGGCGGCTCGGTGACGGTCGTCTACGGCACCGCGTCCGGACCCACGAAGGGAAAGCTGGTCCACGACCCCTGGCCCTCCTCGCACGACGCGTACGGACGGACGCTGGCCGTCGCCACCTTCAACGGCCTCAACCCGGTCAACGACGGCCGACTCACGATCGCTGTCGGCGCCAACGACGCCGACGTGACGTTCATGCCGGCCGACCTGTCCGCGCAGTCCAACACCTCGGGCGGCGGCTACGCCTTCAACCCGGCACACGGCATCGTCGCCCTGACCGCGGTCGACCGGCCCGACACCGACGACGACCGCCTCATCGCCCACGGCCGGGGCGTCTCGGACGGTGGCTGGGGCTACGACGGGACCGGCGACGACCCGAACGTCCTGTTCCACGACCCGGGCGGCTTCGAGAGCACCGCCCTCCCCGCCGGTACCGCTTCCGCCGTCGGCGATCTCAACGGCAACGGCGTCCCCGACCTGGTCATCGGCAACCCCGAGGATCCGTCGCAGAGCCCGGGCACCTCGCTCGGCGGCCGGGTCACCGTCTACTTCGACGCCGGGAACACGGGTTCCCCGAGCCGGATCCAGACCATCACGCAGGACACGGCGGGTGTGCCGGGCGCCGGCGAGGCCCATGACCGCTTCGGCGCGTCGGTCGCGATCGGTGACACCGACAAGGACGGCCGGGCCGACCTCGTGATCGGAACCCCGGGCGAGGACAACGGCCGCGGAGCCGTCACCGTCGTACGCGGCACCGCGGCCGAGCTGGATACCGCGCACGCCCGCAACTGGACGCAGAACAGCGCCGGCGTCGCGGGCGCTTCGGAGGCGGGCGACGCGTTCGGTACGGCCATCCGCGTCATCGACACCACCAAGGGCGGCTACGCCGACCTCCTGGTCGCCGCACCCGGCGAGAACGGCGGCGTGGGCGCCCTGTGGTCGCTGCGCGGTTCGGCAGGCTCCGTCACCGCGACCGGCTCCACCAGCGTCGGCGCGGGCGCCGCGGGCCTCGGCTCGGCCGGCATCGGCCGCTTCGGAAACGTGGTGACCGGCCCGTGACCCGCCCCCGCCCCGCCCTGTCCCCAGACTCCGGAGCCACCATGCCGTCCCGCACCCGCGCTCGCGTCCAGTCCGTCTTCACCTCGCGTTTCCTCGCCTCCGCCATCGCCGTCACGGCCTCCGTCACGCTGACCGCCGTCGTGCTGCCGGCCGGACACGCGGCGGCCGCCGCGCCCTACCGCGGCGCCAACACGGCGGCCGTGCAGAACGACTTCAACGGTGACGGCTACCGCGACCTGGCCGTCGGCGCGCCCGGCGCCGCCAACGGCACCGTCGACGAGGCGGGCGCGGTGGTCGTGCTGTACGGCTCCGCGAACGGGGTCCGTAGCACCCACCGCACCGTCATCACCCAAGCCACCACCGGCATTCCCGGCACCGCGAAGGAGTGGGACCGGTTCGGCTCGGCGGTCGCCTCCGCGGACCTGGACCGTGACGGCTACGCCGACCTGCTCATCGGCACCCCGGACAAGTCCGCGGGCACCATGTGGGGCGTCGGATCGCTCACCGTGGTGTGGGGAGGTTCGGGCGGCCTCAAGGGCGGTGCCGCCGTCGCGCCCCCGACCGGCCTGGACGAGGGCTGCGGTTTCGCCGCCGCTCTCGCCGTTGGAGACGTCACCGGCGACGGAGCCCCCGACATCGGCGTCACCGGCGGCTGCGGTGCCACCACCTACACCGGGCCCTTCACCCGTTCCGGGACCCCGGCCCGGCGGGCGTTCGTGAACGAGTTGGGCACCAACCGCGGGGTCGTCATGGGTGACGTGGACGGCGACGGAAAGGCCGAGCGCTTCTGGCTGCCCGGCCCCACCGACGGTGACATCAGCGGACCCGTGTACGCCGAGAGTCACTCCGGCACCTACACCGAACTGCCCCTCGCCGACGGCTTTTCCGGTCAGATCGGCGACATCGACGGCGACGGCTACGGCGACCTCGTCACCGGCGTGCCCTGGGACGTCTCCATGACGCCCGGCAACACGCCCGCCCACCGCGGCGGCGAGATCCAGGTCCTCTACGGCGGCCCCCAGGGCATCACCCCCGACCAGAAGCCCCAGGTCATCCACCAGGACACGCCGGGAGTACCGGGTACCGCTGAGAACGGCGACCAGTTCGGGGGGGCGCTCAGCGTCGGCGACACCAACGGCGACAAGTACGCTGATGTCCTGGTGGGCGCTCCCAGCGAGGCCGTCGGCTCCGTCTCGGGAGCGGGCCAGGCCACACTGTTGCGCGGGTCGGCCGCCGGCCTCACCGGCACCGGCTCCCGCGGCTACTCGCAGAACACCAGCGGTGTGCCCGGAGCCGCCGAAACGGGCGACACGTTCGCGGGTTCGACGTATTTGGTCGACCTCACCAAGGACGGCAGGGCAGAGGTGACGGTCGGTGTTCCGGGCGAGAACTCGGACGGACAGCTGTGGGTGGCCCGGGGAGCCACGACCGGGCCGGTGACCAGCGGGTCGACGGCCGTCAGCGGAACCGCCGCCGGGCTCAAGCGCCGGTACGCGGACATCAACTTCGGCGAGGCACTCCCGGCAGCACGGTCGCCCTTCTTCTGACGGCCCCTGGCTTCCTAAGCGGGAGCGAGGTTCTGCCACAGAGCTCGGGGAGTCGTTGCGGTGGGTACAGCGTCACTCACGTCCACCGTCAACTCCTCGGCGGCAACGCGCCCGTCACCTCCGTTGCGGGATCGCATCGGCTGCGGGCTCCTGCCGCCCGTTGCGCGGGCAGGAGATGGGGTGATGGTGGCGGCCCACCTCAAGGGGCCGCCACTGCGGCGATCAGCTCTCGTGGTGGCAGTTGTACGGGTTGGGGTCACCGAAGTCGTGGCCGGCGAAGCAGGCCCGGAAGTCGTAGCCGTTGGGCTTGAACAGGAACGCCATGTCCTGGGTGTTGTTCCAGATGTAGTTCCCGCTGCCCCAGTACAGGTGGCCGGCGGTGTTGGTGCCCCGCCCGGTGTGCAGCTTGACCGTCTTGCCCGCGCCGAGCTTGTACGACGGCAGGACGTAGCGGTGGCCCGCCGAGTCCTCCACGGACCAGCCCTTGATCTGTACCGCGGCGGAGTTGCCGTTGTGGATGTTGATCCACTCGTTGTTCAGGCTGGTGTTGGAGCGGGTGTCGCTGCCGGGGCTGTCGTACTGCCATCCGCCGAAGTGAACGGTCTTCGGATCGCTCGCGGCGAAGGCCGGGGCGGTGGCGAGCGTGCCGGCGGCCATGGCGGCAGCGGCGATCAACACGATGTACTTCTTCAAAATGGTCCCTCCCTGTGCATGGACACGGCCCGGCCTCGCGCTGCGGCGCGGGGGAGCGGGGGCGGCCGTCATGTTGACACATGGCAGATGTACTCCACACCGGCAGGGGCCTGGAAAGAGTCTTCAGACCAAGTCAGGGCTGGTCACTGGGGATTCGCTCGAGCTTCCGACTTCACCCGCGCCTTCCGTGTCGCCTACGGCCTTTCCCCCGGGAGAACGCCGCCTCCAGGCAGCGTCTGAGCGGGAGTTGACGCTCAGCCAAGCTTTCGGGAATGGTCGATGGCCTCCGGGAGTTGCCTGGTGTCTTCAGCAGTCAGACGCATCCGCATACGTGCCGTTGCTGTACCTGGCATGGGTGACGAGCCGCTGTCGGAACGGACGGCGGCCTCAGCGCGGCCGCACACCGAAGACGGCGCCCAGCAGTTGGTCGGCGCCTCTGGAGCGGTCTCGTTGGGGGCCGTCGACCCGGTTCCGGCCAAGAAAGAGCCGCCCGTTACGGAACAGGGTCTCCGCATGGGCCAGGGTGTCCTTGACGTCGGGGTCGGTGAACGAGGCGCGCAGCAGCACGGTCTTTTTCCCGCCGGCCGGCTCTATGCCCAGGACTTCGACAGTCTCCCGCGCCGTGGACGTGGCGAAACAGTGGCAGCGGAGGGACGTCCACTCCGCCTGGAGTGCGATGAGCCGCTCACCGCTCATCCGCAGGGGAACGATCTGGTGGTCGTACTGCGCAAGGTACTCGGCCCTGGTTCTGCCGTTCTCGAGGTCGAAGGCGAGGATCGAGTTGGGCTGATGTTGCGACCGGCGTGTGGTCGGCAGATACAGGGTGTCGTCGCTGACGACGAACGAGCAGTCCTGCGGGTTGTGGTTGAAGCACGGGGCGAAACTGGCTTCCCCCAGTTCGAACGACGCCTGCCTCTTCCCGTCGTCGTCGAGCGAGATCACGTGCGTCAGCTCGTCGTCACCGTCGTCGTACTCGTTCACCGGGCTCGTGGCCACGACGACGGGATTGTTCGAGAGCACCTTGTAGGTGTCCGCGTCGGGCAGCCGGTAGGTCCACACCGGGTTTCCGGTCAGCGGATCGAGCTTCTGCAGGCGCTCGCCGCGCCGGCCACAGGCCAGGACGCCGCTGTCCAGGATCCTGACAACCAGCGCCTGGCCGCCATAGGCCACCGCACCTCCACAGCTCAGCCGTTCGCTCCGCCAGAGGGGCTTGGTTCCCTCCAGCGGGTAGGCGACCAGCCCGTGCTGAGCGCCGACCGCCACCACCCCGCCGTTGATCGCCACCGAAGGCGGCTGGTTCTCCTGGGCACGTATCGTCGGCAGGGTGGCCTGCCATAGTTTCCTGCCGTTGTCGATGTCGACGACGGCCAGCTGATCGCAGACCGGGTTCTTCGAGGCCCGCGCGCGGAGGACGACGGCGACGCGCCCGTGGTCGGAGACTTGCGGTCCGGCGCTGCAGACGGGGCCGCCGAGCGGTACGGACCACAGCCGTCGCCCCTGCCGCTCGCCGAGGGAGTAGGCGTCGATCCGGGAGAGTCCGGTGTGCACGTAGGCGTTCCGCGTCACCCACTGGCCGTCGAGCCACGAGCCGTCCCCGCGGCTGAATCGGGGGGCCGCGACGGTGAAGAGGGCCCGGCCGTGGATCTCTCGCGGTGCCGTCTCCTCGACCGGGTCCTGCCGGACCCCTGCCGGCCTGCCGCCGGCGGCCGGGGGCCGGCTGTCGGTGCCGGCGCCCCGGTCGGTGCCCCACAGCGTCCAGGTGCCGCCCAGCCCTGCGAGCAGCACCAGGCACAGCCCCAGGAGGAGGACCGTACGTCGGCGCGCGGAGGGTGGTGTCCGGGGTCGGGCCGACGGTCGGGGGTGGGGTGACGGTGGGCCGGATGCCATGTACAAGAACCTTTCCGTGGCGGCACACCGTTCCGGTGTGCGGGACGAACTGTGCGTTCGGATCTCGCGTGCACGCGGGATGACGTTCCCAAGACCTGCCGGAACGCCTCATGGTTGTGCTCAAGACGACCTCGGCGACCGCCACGCCTGGTCGCGCTGCGCCGCGCCACACCACGCCTGGTCGCGCCGCGCCCGGGCGCGCCACGCCGTGTCGCGCTGGGTTGAGTAGGAGCCGTGCGGGCACGTGCATCCCAGCACGTGGACGCCGTCCGGGCGACGGTGGGCGGGAAGGGTGTGGAGATGACCGAGCAGTCTGCAGGTACGCCGGGGGAGACCCGCCAGCAGGGAGGCCGCGACGACGTGCGGACGCCACCGCTGAGGCCGGGCGCCTACGACCCGGCCGACTACGCGGAGACGCTGGTGCGCGGCGCGAAGGAGGCGGGCACGTCACCGCTGCTGGTGCTGACCGTGCTGCACGTCGAGGCGTACAAGCCGCACCATCCCCTGCTGGAGCGGCTGTGGCAGTGGTACAAGCCCGGGGCCTCGTTCGGGGTCGCGAACATGCACCGTGCGACCTTCGAGAGGGTCCGGCGGTCGCATTCCCTGCCGGGACGGTGGCAGGATCTGCGCGACGATCCGGCCTTCGCCATCAGGGTGGCGGCGCTGCACCTGGCGGACCTCGACCGGATCCTTCCCCGGAGGCACGCGCGCCGCCTCACCCGCGAGGAACTCCTCGCTCTGGGCTACAACGCGGGGGAGCGCAACATGCGGGCCTTCGCCCGGGGCGTTCCGCCGGGCCCTATGGCACGGTCGTACCTGCGCCGGTTCCGTGCCCACCGCGGCCGGGCCGCCGAGGTCCTGGCGGACTGCGGTACGCCGCGCGACGCCGTGACCGGGTAGGGGCCGCCCGGTGGACGGAGTTCGCCGCGTCCCGTGCCTGGGCGAGTGATGTACGGGGAGGAGGTGGCCGGCGTCGTTCAGGTACGAGCCGTCGTCGTCCCGGGCGCGGAGAACGGACACAGGCCCATCGAAACGGCCATGAATCCCATCCTTCCCACATCGTCCACATTGACGTGGACGCTCGCCAGGAACGGCTGGTCAGGACGGAGCCATCATGTCACCCACACCCACAAGCGGTAGAGGTCGCCGATCTGTTTCGGTCGACTGGAAGCGGTAGAGGCCGCCGTCTCCCCGACGGAACCGAACCGTCGGCACCAGGCGTCTGACGCCTCGGCAAACCGATCGACCATGGACCACTGACCAAGGACGTGGCAGAGGTGTCTCTTGAGATCGCATCAACAACGGGCGGACGACGCACATCTGCCGCGTCGGCCGTCGTGCTGCTCCTGCTCGCCGCCGCCTTGACCGGCTGCCACAGCTCCAATGCCACGAAGAAGTCCGCCACCTCCGGCGCCCTCCGCGCCGCCGCCTCCGGCTGCCCGAAGACCCGGGGCGATTTCGTCACCGCGCCGGGCCGGGTCGCCTCGCCGGCCCGCCTCGGGCGGCTCTCCCGCCTCGACAAGGCAGTCGCGCCCGGCCGGCGGCCGGCCCGCTTCGACATCACCGTCACCAATCCCACTGGACGGACCACCCGTCGGGCCTCGCTCGCCTTCACCATCAGCGGCCCCCAGAGGATCCCCACATTCAGCGGCGGTCTCCAGATCCACTACCGCGACCGATGGTGCGAGATCGCCACCCAAATGCAGAACGAATCCGAGGACTCGCCGTCCCTCTCCGCCGCGATCCCGCTCACGCTGGACCCGCGCAGCAGCACTGTCCTCCACTTCCGGCTCTCCGGTTCACGGCCGACGCCCGGGAGCCACTTCGAGGATGTCGTCGGCTATACCGTCGAGGTCAACCTGCTGGCCACCCGGGATGTCCGAGGTCACCAGCTCCACTTCGACCTCGCCCCGGACTCGACAACCAGGCCGATGTTGAGCTCGGCATCCCCCTCGTGAGACGGGACAGCGGAGCAAGACTTTCCTGTCTCGGCCAATCTGTGAACGGACCGTCCCACGCGGTCCCAGGAACGGGACAGCCCTTAAGATGATCAATTCCAAGGGATGCCTGCGGAGGGTGTGGGGTGGGGCGGCGGCCGAAGCCACCGCGAGACGGTCGGGCGTCGGGCTACCGGCGCTGGCTGTCGAGGTAGGCGTCAGGGTCGACTGCGGGGTGCGTGAACCGTAGGGGCTTGCCCAGCGACCGGGAGTTCCGCCGAAGTGATCGACTGACTGCTACTGTGCCGCCTACGCTGCGTGCTTGGGAGTATGGGCGGGGGCACATGGGCAGCATGCAAAACAAGGACCCGGCGATCAGTCTGTGCAAGATGCAGAGGCAGGCACCGGATCTGGTGAGCCTCTACAAGGCGGCTGGATCCAGCGTGCGCGCGCACGGTCTCGAGGGAATGCGTGCTGCTGTGTATCTCGTGCTGGACCGTTCCGGTTCGATGCGGCCCTACTACAAAGACGGCACCATGCAGCACCTTGGCGAGCAGGTCCTTTCCCTGTCCGCGCACCTCGATGACGACGGCACGGTACCGGTGGTGTTCTTCTCCACCGACGTCGACGGATCCACCGACCTCAGGCTCGGAGGTCATCGTGGCCGCATCAACAAGCTGCACGAGAACCTCGGTCACATGGGGCGGACGAACTACCACTGGGCCATGGACGATGTCATCGACCACTACCTCGCTTCCGGCAGTGACACCCCCGCCCTGGTGATCTTCCAGACCGATGGCGGCCCCACGAGCAAGTTCGCCGCAGAGCGATACCTGTGCAAGGCAGCCCGGCTTCCGCTGTTCTGGCAGTTCATCGGGTTCGGCGATCCCGATGACAACGAGTTCGCCTTTCTGCGCCGTCTCGACGACCTGGCCGTCCCCAGGCATCGCGTCGTCGACAACGCAGGCTTCTTCCACGCCGGCCGTGATCCGCGCACCGTGGGCGACGAGGTCCTCTACGACCGGCTTCTGCAGGAGTTCCCCAGCTGGCTTTCGTCGGCTCGCACCGCTCAAATCCTGCAGTGAGCACCGAAAGCTTCGACGTGACCGTACGCCTGACCACCGACGGTCCCCAGCGAACAAGCCGTCACAGCGGACCTGGACCCTTCCCGACGCCGTCCGCAAAATCGTCATCGGGGGAGGTGAAGGGCCGCTCGTTCGTTGATGCCGGTGTCAGGTGTTCCTCTCGGCCCCGCATTTCAACGTAGGAGCCCCAGTCATTAACAGCAAGTGCATGCTTTTGACTTGTACAATTACTGCCATGCAACTGGATCTGAACCTGCTCACCGCCCTGGACGCGCTGCTGGAAGAGGGCAGCGTCGCCGGGGCCGCGGCCCGCTTCCATGTCACCGCACCGGCGATGAGCCGCTCCCTGGGTCGCATCCGCAAGGCCACCGGCGATCAGATCCTGGTCCGCACCGGCCGCCACATGGCCCCCACCCCCCGCGCGCTGGCCATGCGCACCGAGGTCCACGCCCTGGTGCAGCAGGCTCACCACCTGCTGTCCGCCCGCCCGGAACTCGACCTGACGACCCTGGAGCGGGTGTTCACCGTCCGCTGGCACGACGCCCTCACCACCGCCTGCGGGACCGCCCTCGTCGCCGCGGTGCACCGCCAGGCCCCGGGGGTGAAGATGCGTCTCACGGTCGAGCCCGGCCACGACACTCCTGAGCTGCGTCGCGGGGAGGTCGATGTGGCCTCCAGTGCCGGCCCGCCGTCCCTGCCCGACATCCGTCACCGCCTCATCGGCCAGGACAGAATCATCCTCGCTGTCCGGGCGGGTCATCCGCTCATCGAAGGGCCGGTGACCGTCGAGAGGTACGCGGCGGCCGATCACGTGACCGTCTCCCGGCGTGGAAGCCTGCGTGACCGGGTCGACGACGCTCTGGCCGCCCTCGGCCACGAGCGCCGTGTCATCGTCTCCGCCCCCGCGACGGACACCGCGCTGCAGCTCGCCCGTGACGCCGACGTCGTGGTCACCCTCCCCGAGGCGGTCACCCGCTCCGCCCGCGACCAGCTGGGCCTGACGATGCTGCCGTTGCCATTCGACTTGCCGCCCGTACCTCTCTATCTGCTCTGGCACCAGCGTTACGACGACGACCTCGCCCACACCTGGCTGCGCAACACAGCGACACAGACCCTCCAGGCCCTGTTCGTCACCCCGCCCACCCCTGACCAGTAGCTGCTGTACGGGCAGGTCCTGCGGGGTCCGCGCTGTAGTCCCGGGTTGGCGGAGGAAGCGATGGCGCGGGGCCGGGGGCGGCGGGCGGCCCAGGTGGTGCGGGTGGTCCGGACGGTGGGGCCACCGCGCCGCAGGGTGCGGTGGGGCCTTGGTCGCCGATCGACTCCCGCTTGAGTGGGGCGAAGAACGACTCTGCGGGCGTTGGCCCAGCACCGGCCGGTCCGGCCGAGAGTTGGATGTCGAACACGCTGGCCAGATCGGCGAATTAACGACTGGTGTACTGGGCGAGTTCAACCGGTCGTTGCGAGCGAGATCCTACTTTTCGGCATGCTACCGGTAGTTCGTTAAATCCGGAGGTAGAGGTCAATGTCGAATCGTCGATCACGATGACCCCGCCGTCGTGCGGAGCCGTCGCCGCATCCTCACGCAGCAGCTCAAACCGCCGGTCGTTGACCAGTTCGGCTTCCCAGGGCGACTCGGACAGGAAGAACTGCAGCCGCTGCACCCCCGGCATCCCCGCACCGGCTCCGCCCCGGCCAGGCAGGTGACGCCTTGTTTCGCTCCCGCGGCGCCAGCAGCCCGGTGAGATACTCCCGAAAACCCCGCCGCTGGGCCAGGCTGAAGAAGAGGTCGTCGAACTCGGCCGCGTACTCCTCCAAGGGACCCGGCGCGGGCGGACACGGACGGCGAGCAGTCATCTTCAGCCCTCAACAGAGCAGTTGACTCCTACCACCGGCCTACGACCAACCCGACCAGTCGTCAACCCACACCGCCACCGGATTTAACGAACTACCGCTACTGAACTTGAACTCCTGATGTCGGTCGGGATCAAGAGGGAGGCTGCAGCCAGTGACGTGAGGCAGACAGAGTCACCTTGATGTCGTCGCTCCATGAGCAGACCTCCAGCCACGACAGGTAGCCGCCCTGCGTGAAGACCAGGACCTCACCGGGGCACTCGCCACTCTCGGTGACCAGCTGCGCTTCGGCCGCTACGACGATGCCGGGGCCGGCGGGGGCGGGCTCCACCTCGCTGGTGTCGAGTTCGAAAGAGGCAGTACCGCATTCGCAAGTGCAGCGCGCTCGCACACTGAGGTACGGAACCTGCCTTCGGAGCGCGACATGAACCGGATCCTCCGCGTTCAGGACCAGCGCAAGCACGTCGGCTACGTCGGCAGGCAGGCTCTCGGTCATCCCGTCACGGTATCTGACCAGCGGCTTTGGATGATGACCGTGCCCGGCCCAGCACTGTTCGGCGGCCAGCTGACGTGTCCAGGACGAGGGTGGTGCCAGTGAGGCAACCGTCGATGACCTCCGGTCGGTACTGCAGCATCTTGAGCTTGCGCTTCACGGCGCGGGTGATCTGGCTGAGGTCAGCGGCGGCGAGGTTGCCGATGTCGCGCTTGACCAGAGACGCAGGGGCACGCGGCGAATGCTTACGGTCGAGGGCAGGCGATGTGCCCAGGTGCCGAGGGCGCCGACGAACGGTAGAACATAAGGGTGAGGGACGAGAACAGCCCTGATGAGGATGCACGGCCGCACCGTGTGGCGAGGCCGGGTGTCGACTACCAGGCGCTGTTCATGGTCACCCCCAGCCCCTGCATGGTGCTGGGCCCGGATCTGGTCCTCGCCGACGTCAACGAGGCGGCCTGCCGGGTGACCGGTCGTACACGGGAGGATCTGCTCGGGCGGTACCTCTTCGACGCCTTCCCTGAGAATCCGGCGGACCCGGATGCTGACGGGGTGCGGAATCTGCACGCCTCCCTGCACTGGGTCCTGCGCTCGAAGGAGCCGGACACGATGGCGCCGATGAAGTACGACATTCCCGTGGCCGACCGTCCCGGCGTTTTCGAGGAGCGGTGGTGGTCCGCGATCAATACACCGGTGCTCGGGCTGGATGGGCACGTGGAATGGATCCTCCACCGGGGGGAGGACGTGACCTCGTTCATCCTCTCCCACCCACGCCCGCGAGGAGGCGGGGTGCTCAGCGACGTGGAGGCGATGGAGGTCGAACTGTACGCGCGAGCAAGCGAGCTCAAGCGGCTCAACGAGGAACTGCGCCAAGCCCACGCCCGGGAACGCCAGGTCGCCGTCACCTTGCAGGAGGCCATGCTCCACTCACCCCACCTGGCCCGGCACCGCGACACCGCGGTGCGCTACTTGCCCGCCGCCGGGTCACTGAACGTGTGCGGCGACTGGTACGAGGTGGTCGACCTGCCCGATGGCAGGTTCGCCGTCGCGGTCGGCGATGTCGTCGGCCACGGCCTGGAGGCCGCCGCCGTCATGGGAATGCTCCGCAGCGCGTTGTCCGCCGTCGTCCGGGCCGTTGAAGGCCCCGCGAGAGCCCTGGACATACTGGGCCGGTATGCACGCTACGTGGAGGGCGCGCTGGCCACCACCGTGGTCCAAGCCGTCGTCGACCCCCGCGCTCACCGGATCCTGTACAGCAGCGCCGGCCATCCGCCCCCCGTTCTGCTCCACGCAGACGGCACCTGCAATCTTCTCGACCAGGCCACCGACCCTCCGCTGGGGGCCCGAGTCAAACCCGTACCCCGCGTTCAGGCCGACCTGCCCTACACCCCTGGCGACACTTTCGTGCTCTACACCGACGGGCTCATCGAGCGCCGCGGTGAGGACATCGACGCCGGCCTGCAACGCCTCACCGACGCGCTCGCCCGCCATCCCGGCCACAGCCCCGAACGTCTCGCCGACGCCTTGCTCGCGCGCCTCGGCGTCAGCAGCGGTGCTCGAGACGACATCGCCCTGATCGTCCTCCGGCTATGACTCGCGCGCCGCCGGCAGAGCGCCATTGGCGGCGATCCTCGCTGCTTGAGACGCCGCGTGCCGATCTGGACGTGGTCGCCAAATGCGATGACCAGACCCGCCGTGACCAACCACAGGATGCACCCGCGCGCTCGCCAACTACCATGAACAGTCACAGCTCAGGCACCCGGGCCGCCCCATACGGGATGCGGGTCATCCCAGCCCCGCGGGTGTGGCGGATGATCCCGTCCTGGGAATGGCACCGGGCCGGCGTCCACCGTGCCCGAGCCGAAGCGATTCGGTGCGCCTGACACCACGCCCCGCGCTTGGAAGAAGCCGCGGCGATGCCCCTGCCCGACGCCACGAACCGCCTCCAGCTCATCCCCGGGATCGGTCCCTGAACCGCGGCGGAAGCCCTGCAGCGCCCCTCGGCGCTCTGGACGCCCTCACCCTCGGAGACCTCCACCTGTCCGTACAGATCGGCTACGTCCTCACCGGACGATCCGACGGCACCGACGGCATGATGCTGCAACTCCTCGCCCCCTGCCCGGGATAGCGTCACCACGCGGCCGCCTCATCCTGCTCGGTGGCCCGATGCCCGACCGACGAGCGCGCCGAGCTCCCCACGGCCGTATCACGCACGGGTGACCCGGGCAGTACGGCCCGGGGACGTGTCAGTGCTCTGCGGCACTCGCCGGGCGGCGTCACGACGACAGGGCAGCGGCGAAGGCTCTGCGCGCCAGCCGGGCGCCTCGTCTGCCCGCGGCCTCACCATCGGTGCCGCGTCGCCCGGATAAGACGTCATGCCGTCGGGGGTTGATCTGTGAGGCGGGCGGGGTAGAACAGGGTTCGGGTGCACTCCAGTGACGGTGGTGTGCCTGCCACAGATTCAGCCGGGGAAGCCCCGGCGCTATTTCGAAGGACAGCAGTATGGCCAGCGGCACCGTGAAGTGGTTCAACTCCGAAAAGGGTTTCGGTTTCATCGAGCAGGAGGGCGGCGGCCCGGACGTCTTCGCTCACTACTCCAACATCTCCGGCAACGGCTACCGCGAGCTGAACGAGGGCGAGCACGTCACGTTCGACGTCACCCAGGGTCAGAAGGGCCCCCAGGCCGAGAACATCGTCCGCAGCTGACCCGCACAGTCAGTCCGCGGACTCCTGCAGCCCTCGGAGCAGCAGGTTGAGTTCCCTCGCGTAAGGAGGGGCTCGGGCGCGGCGCACTCGGGCCCCTCTCCGTTCTTCACGCATTTGTCCTGGCGCTCGCCGGGAAGTTGTCAGCCTGGTCATGCTGTCAACGGCCCCGCCTATCTGGGGCGTGTATCGAATGTGCTGGTCATAGCCACTCGTTGAGGGCCGCTACGAGGATGGTTGCCTCGTAGCGGACCGCCAACTTGTCGTAGCGTGTGGCCACGGCCCGGTGTCTCTCGAGACGACTGATACCGCACTCGACCGCGTGTCTCGCCTTGAAGTCCTCGGGCCCCGCCCGGTCACGCCGCTCTCGCGCCATCATCATTGGCCAGGAACGGACGCAGTAGCGTGAGCAGAGCGTGCGGCCGGTGCAGGGGGATGATGTGGCCGCAGTCTTCGATGACGTGTCCGGTGAGATCGTCGGTGATCGGGCGGAGCTGGCGTTCCAGCGCGGTACCGACAGGCCGGGCGCCCAGCGCCATCGTCGGCACCGTCAGGCGGGCAGTGGTGACCGCCTGCTCGATCTGTGCCGCGCTCTCGGGCAGGGCCCGGTAGTACGAGAACGCGCAGCTCAACGCCTGGTGGCCGGTGTATGCGCGGACGAAGGCGTCCCGGATTGCGGGGCGCACCCCGTCGCCGAGCGTGCCGGCGTGCAGAAACCAGTCGATGTAATCGGCCTCGTGGTCCTCCAATACGGTCTCGGCGAGGCCGGGTGCGGCGGAATGGAAGCCGAACCACCATGGCGGCCCGTCGGCGAGGAACGCGATTGGAGCAGGGCCGAGCCAGGGGCGTATCCGAAGAGGTGCTTCTTGGCGTGGCGCAGGCCCTTCAGTTGGACGAGACCGAGCTCAACCATCTCTTCGGCCTGGCCCACGCTCTGGGATCGGGGACCCGCCGTCGCTCGTCCGCCGGCGCGATTCCGACGGTACGGCCCAGTCTGCAGGTTTTGCTTGAGACGATCACCGGCGGGGCGGCGATCATGATGAGCGAGCACGGTGACGTGCTGGGTGCGAACGCCATCGGCCGGGCCCTTTATGCGGACATGTTCGCCGTTCCGGGCCCGCTCAACATGCCCAAGTTCATCTTTCTCGACCCGGCCGCCCGGGCCCTGCACCCGGACTGGGAGGAGGTGGCCGACACGGTGATCGCCCTGCTGCGGGCCGCCGCGGGCCGCAACCCCTTCGCCAGGAGCCTGACCGATGTGGTCGGTGAACTCTGCACCCGCAGCGACTACTTCCGCACCGGTTGGGCGAAGCAGAACGTGCATCCGCTCACCACCGGGCACAAGCGCTTCCGACACAGGCACGTCGGGGATCTCAGTCTCGACTACGAATACCTGAACATCGCCGACGGCCAGGGAATCGTGATCCTCACATACTTCGCGAAGGAAGGCACACCAGCCCATGACGGGCTGCAACTCCTGGCCGCGGCCGCCCAGCTCACGCAGCGCTGAGACGTTACTCCGAAAGCGCTCGGATCACGCCAGCCGGATGCTCCCGCTCGGCTGCCTCGCGGCCACCCCTCGTCCAGGGCCACGATCCCCAGATGCTCGGCCAGTGAGACCAATGGAGTCCGATCGATGGAACCCACTGGGTGCAAGCTTGTTCCTTAACACCGACCGTCACGCAGAGCGACGAGTGTCTCGGGGCGTTTCTGGTCCACGTCGTAGCAGGTGACGGGGTGCCAGCCCTTGAGCCGGGTGGTCGTCCTGGCCCCGGCCTGGTGGGTTTGGGTGCACAGGCCGGACTACCCAGGTGGGGGCGGATGTTCCTGACCCCCGCCGGACCCGGGCCGGAGTGAGCGGTGCCGGGGCGCGTCGCCTTCTCCCAGGGCTTGCATCGGTCGGCCGCCAGCGGCAGCGCGAGGCGGAGCTGCTCACCGACGCCCTGCGGGCCCGCGGCGTCGCCGAGCCATTGGCGTCCCTGTGCGCCCAGGTGGACATCGACACCTACTCGATCGCCATCCGCCGGTGGGGAGCCGATCGTAGCGACGACCTGCACACTCACCTCGACCGGGCTTTCAACGACCTACGGCTCGCTGCGAACGCCCTGAAGTGGGCGGCTCACTGCCATCACTTCGAAACCGAAGGGAAAACGGACGGTTCACCGGGCACCGGCTCCACTTTCAGCCCCCAGCTTGACCGCGCGGTGTAGATCGTCGGCGTAGGCGTGGGGTTGTTCCCAGGCGGCGAAGTGGCCACCGGCACCGGTGTTCCACGTAGTCGCGGACGTTGAGGAACGCCTCGGCGTAGCTTCGCGGCTCCGGTTTGGTGTCGCGCGGGAAGATGGAGAGCACGGTCGGGGTGTCGATCCGGCCGGGGAGGGCGACCGGTTCGGCGTAGGTGGCGAAGGAGGTGCCGATCGTGCCGGTGAGCCAGTAGGCGGTGACCCAGGTGAGAAGCTCGTCGGGGGTGAAGGCCGACTCGTCGGACCAGGACTCCAGTTTCTCGACGATCCACGCCGCCAGGCCGGCGGGTGAGTCGCCGAGGGCGACGGCGAGCGTTCCACACTGGGGTCTCGCCTCGCGGCGAGCATCGTCCACCGCTGGTTCGGTGCACCCGGGGAGGATCCGCTGCTCGTGCTGCAACGTGCGTCCGGTGAACGCCCTGAAGCGGCGGAGACGCTGGCCGCCTTCCTCGACACGAACTCGCTGGAGCCGCTCCACCGCTACCTGCGCGACAGTGGCCTGGACGACGCGGTCGCCCGTAGCCGAGCGGCAGCGATCGACGCGTTTGTGCTCGGTGTCTCGACCCGCCGCCGGGTCCTGCGTTCGGAACTCGGCGACCCCGCTGCACTCCAGGCCTGGCTGGGCACGACCATCCAACACCTCGCCGACGGGTGACGCCAGCAGCAAGAGGGCGATATGCGAGGTTCTGGCTGATATCTAGCTTTGTCATGGGATTGGCATGCAGGTCAGGGCGGCAAATGAGCGCCGGTTGCATGGTGAGGACGAACAAATCGACTCGGGTTCGGCCTGGTGGGCGTGTTGCCGCGGTCGCTGCCCCTGAGGCCTGGCATCGAGTCAGAAGGCTGTCCCAGCCCGGGCTCTGCGACATACTGCGGTCATAAGTGAGGAATCGGCGCGGCTGGCGAGAGCCCTCATCGAGTTCCGTGAGGCCGAAGGGATCTCGGAGCGTGAGCTCGCGCGCCGCACGTGGCTGAGTGAGGCGACCATCAGGACCTTCGAAGTTGACCGTGGGGGCCTGCCCACCCCGACCGTTGCTCGCAGCTTCGAGGAAGTCCTCGGCTGGGCTCCGGGCAGCATCAAGGCCACGCCGTCCGAGACGATGAGCCGTGAGCCATCGGCCGACTCGGCCATTGACCTCGAGTAGGCGCTCCGGTCAGCGCTGCCCTCCGGGCGATTGCGGTCATGGCCTGGTGAACAGTCCCGGCTCAGCCCGGCCCTGCGCTCCTTCTGGTTCATGATCCAGACCCCTGCCTCGTTCAGGCGCGAGCCGTCGTCGTCCCAGGCACGGACAGGTTCTGCCTCTGGGTTTGTGGCTGCGCAGGTTGATCGAGCGGGGTGGCAGCTTTGCTGCGCTTTGGCTCACTTCCAGCCGGAGTGGCCGGGCCGGTGTGCGCGCGGATGCGGCCCTGCGGGTGTCAGATGAGCGGTATCGCCGGTGGTGGAGTGTGCCGGTTTCCGTGTACTGCCGCACCATCCTCACGATGTGGCGACTCGCCCCGCTGTGTTGCGGCGGATGGAGTCGTGGTCAGTATTCGCCCCGGGCCCTGCGTAGCTCTGCGGCCGCCTGCTTCAGTTGCATGATCAGGCCCTCTGCCTGCATAAGCTGTTCTGCCCCGTCACTCAGGGCCCTGGCTGTGTCGGCGGTGCTGTGTAGGTCATGGGCTGCCGACTGCAGCAAAGACGCGCTGTCCTGCAGATGCCGCAGGTCGCCGGCTGCACGCCACAACATTGGCGCGGTGTCCTGCAGGTGGCCCAGACCGTCGGACGCCGACCGCAGCCATGACGCGACATCGGGGTCGATGCCGAACCCGTGCACCCGTGGATCGCGAAGTTCGTCGACCAGGACCCGCAGCGTTGCGGCGGCTTCAGGCGCAATCTGCGCGAGCTCGGCCAATGCCTCGCGCGTCTCGTCCTGGAACGAAGAGAACGACTCCGACACCAACTCCCGCAAGCGGTCTTCTGTCAACCCCCGTAGTTCCAGCAGAGGGGCAGTCCCCTCGCTCTCCCGCTGTTCCTTCCATGCCTCGAGTATCTCGATGCTGTACTGATCGCTGCCGTGGCCGTCGACCCGGACGTGGTGAACCTTGCACAACAGCAGCAGGTTCGTGAACGTGTTCTTCTCGTCCAGGGACATCGTTGGATCGAATCGCTTACCGCCTGAGCTGACCGCCCGGATGTGGGCGATTTCCAGATTGAGGATGTGCTCCCCGTCGACGAATTTGGTGACCGGCTCCTCGCATCCCGGCCAGTAGCAGAAGCCACGGCACAGCGACATCAGCGCCGCATGTGTTCCCGACGTGTACTTACGAGCCTCGCCCATGACATTCCTTTCTTCGCCGCAGGTAGACCCCCGGGGCGCTGGTGTCGCTAACAGCCGTAGTCCACTGCTCGAGGAGCCACCGCCGGAGGGCAGCGCTGTCTGCCCGCACGCATCCCGGCAAGTGGCCTCAGCGCAGGTCGCGTGTTTCCCAGCCGGGCGGGAGTTTGGGCAGGCCGATGAGTGCGTCGATGCCGAGGTGTTCGAGGAGGAGGGCTTTGAGGTGGCGGCCCTCGATGAGTTCCATGCGGCCGGTGCGGTGGGCGAAGTCCCAGCTGGCTTTGCCGAACCACGCGGTGGTGACGACGATGCCTTTGGCGGCGGCCTTGTCGTGCATGACGCCAGCGAGTGCGCGTACGGCTTCGGCTGGTACGGCATTCTTTGAGCGTTTGGCCTGGATGATGCACAGGCCGCCGATGAGGGGTTCCTCGTTGACGGCCACGGCGTCGACTCCGTCATCGCGGGAAGCCTGGGTGACCCAGGACTTGAGGCCGATCTTCTCGAAGAGACGCCGGATGAGGTGCTCGAACTCGATGGGATCCAGCGCGACGAGGTCGGGCCGGCTGTCCAGCCCGGCGACGACGTCCCGCTCAGGGGCCAACTTGTACTTGGCAAGGTCGAAAGTGACGACGGGACGGACGGGCTCCAGGTCGTAAGGGTGCTGGGAGACGATGGCGTTGAGGAAGTGCAGGCTCTGCACCGGGTCGAGTTCCGGCTCGTCCAGGACGAGGTCTTCGAACGTGTCCCTGCTGGCCCGCAGGCTGACAAGGCAGGGCCGGATGGCTTTCCCGGTGGCACGGTCCTTGGCATTGACGTGTCCATTGAACGCCACCATGTCGACCAGCGAGGGCGGCGTCACTGCGAAGGCCTCAGCAATTGCCCTCAGGGCCAGCCGTGCGACGAGGTCTCGGTACATCGCCTTGCACTCGGCCTCTTTCCGCGGCTGCGGTACGACCGTCGGGGGCACGGATGCCTTGTACCGGTACTGAGTCACTGCTGGCACCACCGCCTGGCCAGGCAGTTCGACCTCCAGGACCAGTTCCCTCGCCTCTGGCGCAAAAGCTGCACGACGGCCGCCGCGAAGATTTTCGGGGTAGTCAATCCCACTAAGTGTCTCCTCCACGTGCCTGGTCAGGCCCTCGGATCCGCCTTCTCCGAAGGCATCCTCCGCCCTGAGTCGAAACGGGTGAAGACCACCGGACCGTGCGTGAAGCACGGACAACATGCGATCCACCTGTGTCTCGACCTCAGTTGTCTTGACAGCCGCCTCTTGACGTAGACGGTCGCTCATCTCCTGCTTCGCCCGCCGCTCGGCCCCAGCCTTCTCCCGCGCTTCGGCTCGCTTCCTCTGCTCAAGCCCCTTGACCCGGGCGGCTTCACGCTTCTCCAGGTCTCGGACAATCTGTTCGGCCTTCCGGGAATCGGCAGAACGCTGAGCTTCCTTCTCCTTCTGCGTACGCACCCATGCCTGTGCCCGCTCCCGCTCCCGCTTGACCTCCTCTCTGGCACGCTGAGCAGCCTCTCGCTCCGCCGCACGGGCCTGACGATCCCGCTCCGCCTCGGCCCGCTTGGCAGCAGCAGCCTTCGCCTTCTGCGCATCCCGGTACGTCTGCATCAACTGCGCCGTCAGAGACCTTCTGCGAGCCATCCGCCCCCCTGCTACAGATCGAAGAATGAGATCTGCCCCACGGCACGGAGCGTCAACCGGAAGGGATCTGTTGATGGCTCAAGAGGTGCTTACATAGACCGATTTATGAGCGCCACACTTCGCGACCGCCATTACTCGCGCGGCCTCCGCTGCCCCCCAGTCGAGTCCGAGGCTGGCCAGCGTGGCTGTCTCGGGGCAGTCTTTCTGACCAATCGGTCGTGGTTTGGCCTGGGCTGATCAGTTTGGTGTTTGGTGGTGGTAGCGCTTCAAGCCCGGGTCGCTATGGCCCGGTGACGGAGGAGATGACGGCCAGGGCTGGGTGCTGAGCGGGCGCTTGGTCTGGTGGAGTGAGTGTTGATCAGCTGTGGTCAGCCTTTTCCGAGGGGTAATCAGGTTCCCTGAGAGTTCCTATGCGCTGGTGGGGCGGTTGCTCCAGTACAGGCTGGCAAACCCGAGTTGCCTGGTGCTTCGCCGTCTAGCGCGCCCCCCAAGTGGCCGGAAACGAACACTCGCATGAAGTACTTGGTGCTATCGTAATTATTACTATGCTCCTGAGACTGGATACTGCGAGCAGCTCCCCCCTGCACGAGCAGGTCGCCGGAGCGATCCGACGCGCCATCGCTGAAGGGGAGTGCGAGCCGGGCGACCGGCTCCCCCCGGCCCGGGACTTGTCCCGGGTCCTGGACGTGAACGTCAACACGGTCCTGCGCGGACTGCGGGCGCTGCGCGATGAGGGCGTGCTCGAGTTCCGGCGGGGGCGGGGCGTGACGGTGGCCGACGGGGCCGACCGGCGTTCCGCGCTGCTGGACCGCGTGCGCGATCTGGTGGCCGACGCGGCGCGCCTGGGCTACAGCAAGAGCGACGTCATCGAGATGATCAGGGAGATTCCGTGACTGACCGTGGACGCAGGAGCACGACTGCGTGGGGGACCGTCGGCTGGTGCGTGGGTGTGCTGGTGTTATTGGCGGCTTTGCCGCCGGTTGCGAGCAGTCGACTGCCCGAGCGGCTCGCGACGCACTGGAACGCCGGCTCGGGCAGGCCCGACGATTCCATGCCGCTGTGGGCCGCGGCGCTCTTCCCCGCGCTCGTCTGGGCGGTTCTGGCCGCCGTCGTGGCGCTGGCGCTGCGCCGGGCGGGCACCGGTGGCGGCGCGATACCGAGATGGGCTCTCGCGGGCCTCGGGTTCGGCGGTGTGATGCTGCTCGGCGGGCAGGCCTCGATCGTGCGGGCCAACCTCGATCACGCGGACTGGCGTGACGCCGACTCGGTGACGAGCTGGGTGGTGGGCACTCTCGTCGTCGCGGCCACGGTCGGCGCGATCGGTTTCCTGGCCGCGCAGCGGGCGCCGGCGCACGTGCCGTCGGCGACGGACGGCCCAGTGCTGGAGCTGCCCGCCGGTCAGCGGCTCGTATGGCTCGCGCGCACGTCGAATCCCTGGCTTCAGGCGGTCTCCGCCGTGACCGGGTTGCTCACGATCGCGGTGGTGGTGGGAGCGCTGGCGGGTCTGGCGGACCCCCCGGTCGCGCTGGCCGCGACGCCGTTCGCGCTCGCCTGTGTGCTGGTCCTGGCCTGCTCTTCGGTTCAGGCGCGCGTGACGGAACGCGGCTTGGATGTGTCCTTCGGCCCTCTGGGCTGGCCCGGCCGCCACTGGGCTCTTGAGGACATCGAGTCGGCCCGCACCGAGAACCGCACGCCTGTCCAGGTCGGCGGCTGGGGATACCGGCTGAGTGGTCTGGGGACCACGGTGATGCTGCGCGGCGGCGAGTGCCTGGTCATTCGCACGGCCAAAGGCAAGGATTTCGCCGTGAGCGTGGACGACGCCGAACACGGGGCCGCTCTATTGAACTCCTTGAGTGCACAGCACACAAGGTGAGGACAGGTCCCGGCCGGTGACACCCCCGCACCGGCCGGGACCGAAGTCAAATAAATAAGGCAGACACCGAAAAATATGCGCCACAAAGCTCCCCGAAAACACGTCGATGTGACCCCCGCCACAGTTGATCGACATTCTGATCGAGGCATGTGAAGCTCTTCATCGCCAAGCCGGGGGGTAGGCGTGTGTGCTGACCACGCACCGTTTCACCCTCGGTAATCCATCGATTCGAGGGGAAACGAATTGAACATCAAGCAGCGGGGGATCCTGGCGGTAGCCGGCGCCACGGCCGCGGCGCTGTGCGTGGCCGTCGCGCCGTCGGCGATGGCGGACACGTCCGGCGTCTCCGGGCGGCCGGCGGCTGCCGCGCCCGCGGTGTCGGCGAAGACCGACGGCGAGAACGTCTTTCGCGGTCTGTTCTTCGCACAGGGCCAGGTGGGTCATGATCTCGCCGACCTGGACCTGTTCTCGCAGGCCCGCCAGCACATCGACAACGAGGACCTGGACGAGGTCCGCGCGTCCAACGCCGTCATCGAGCTGATCAACAAGCGCTCGGCGGGCTTCTTCGCCGACTTCAGCGCCCGGGCCCGCAGCGGCGACCCTCGCCAGGTCGAGGCCGCCGTCGGCGACGCTCAGCACATGCTGTTGTCCGTCGCGCAGAACAAGTCCGCGACGCCGGTGGAGGACGGCCAGCTCTGCGGCGTGACCGTGGCGGTCGCCGCAGCGCTTGTGCACGTCGCGGCTGTGATCACCGCCGCTGGCGCCGTCGTCACGGTCACCGTGGCCGTGGGCGCCAACTTCGTGAAGGGCAAGAACTGGTTCTGGAGCTCCCAGCCCACCACGGGTGACGGCACGCCACTGTCGAAGGACGAGGCGATCGCCCAAGTCACTCGGGCGCTCAAGGCCGCCTGACATGCTCGCGGGTGCGGGGAGGCTGCAGACTCCCCGCACCCTGGGCCCGTCCTTTCGGCGTCACAGCGGCAGGGAAACCAACTCGCATGAAAAACGAACTCCGTACATTCCGCGTCGCATTTACACGGACCGCAGATGCAGCCGTCTCCGTCTCGATGAAGTCAGTGATCGTCGTCTGCGCCGTCTGGGCGGTCATCATCGCGTACGTGGTCCAGGAACAGCTGCCGAAGAACGTCATTTCACTGCCCGGCCAGACAAAGGCCCGGCATACCGTGACGAATATGGCCCCCCAGGGATGGGCCTTCTTCACTAAATCACCGAGGGACGCCGAGATAGTCCCCTATGAATTGAGTGCGAGCGGCTGGAAGTCGGCTTCCCTGACCCCGCACTCCTCACCGCACAATGCCTTCGGCCTCGACCGACGCTCACGCGCTCAGGGAGTGGAGATCGCACTGCTGCTCTCCGCCGCCCAGAAGGGCGACTGGCATGACTGCACGAGCGGCCGCCGGCAGTGCCTCGGCGGCTACGGCGCTCCCGGACGGCGCATCGACAACCGTTCCCCCAGGCCCACGCTGTGTGGAACCGTCGGCCTGCTCCAGGAGAAGCCGACGCCGTGGGCGTGGCGCGATCTCCTGCCCGAAGCACACTCCCCCGAGCAGGTCATGGTGCTGGAGGTGACGTGTTGAAGCGCTCGCGCACCGTCCCATTGCCCTGGGCCGCGGGATACGGCCTGGCCCGCACCCTCCTCGCTCTCGGCACTCTGGGCACCCTTGTCTTCAGCGACGCAGCCACTCTCTTCCGCGAGGTCGCGACTGTCGGCCGGTACCCCATGTGTCAGGGCGTCAACTCGGCCGGCGCCTTCTGCCTGGTGTCCGAGGATCACTACGACGCCATGCGCTGGGCGTGCTGCCTCGTCCTGGCGGTCGCAGCGAGCGGCTGGCGTCCCCGCTTCACCGCGATCCCCCACGCCTACGTGGCGTTCAGCGTCTTCACCGGGATCGCCATCCCCGACGGCGGCGACCAAATCACCTGGATCCTCACCCTGCTGATCGTGGTAGTAGCCCTCGGCGACCCCCGCCGCTGGCACTGGCAGCCTGCCCCGCCGCCCGACAGCCCTCTATCGAAGCGCCGCAGCCGGTGGGCACTGCTGGGCGTCAGCGCCCTGATCGTCGCGCGCATCCAGATGTCGGTTCTCTACTTCCAGTCCTGCGTGGCCAAGCTCCCCCATGCCGAATGGGCCGACGGCAGCGCCCTGTACTACTGGATCAACAACTACGATTTCGGCGCGCCGTACTGGCTACGCCCCATGCTCCAATACGTGGTCGACCACCCCGTTGGCGTCGCCGCGATGACCTGGGGCCCCCTCGTCCTCGAACTCGCTCTGGCCGCTGCCCTCCTCATGCCCCAGAGGACGCGCTGGATGCTGCTGCCGGCGGGCGTCTTCTTCCACCTGTGCATCGCAACCATCATGGGCCTGTGGAGCTTCGCCCTGGCCATGTGCGCCGGCCTCCTCCTGCTCCTGACACCTCTCGGACACGACCCCGACTTCACACGCATGCTGCGCCGAACTCCCCAGCTGTCCGCCGTCCCCCCAAAGACGGAGGACCCGGTCGAAGCACCTGCCATGGCCGGCCCCCAGCCCTGACACCCCGTCCGAAGCTCTTGACCACACCACCTCACGCCAGGACGCGGAATGCGAGGCACCGACAGATGCCGTTCGGCCGCGACCACGCGCACATCCTCTCGCCGGGAGAGCTCGTCAAAACTCTTCATTTCGGTGACCGGAATCGTGCGCTGC
>NZ_JBEXCW010000081.1:0-36051 GCF_040605435.1 Streptomyces sp. NPDC005574 | reverse complement strand
CCCTTGCTGCGGGCCTGCTCAACAAGCTGGTCGATCAGTTTCTGCTCGACCGTCGCGGCCTCCGGCGACGGATCCGCCTGGTCGGCAGCGGCCACGAACTCGGTCACGGTGTCAGTCACTTGATGTCTCTTCCATGATCATCAATTACACCGGTGAGCGTACAGACCCCCCCACGACCACGCCGCACAGGTTAAAGATCAAGTTAGGCCAGGTGCGGGTCGTCGTTGGTGATGTCCGCCGCCACTCCGATGAACGTGTTGCCGGCCGAAGTGCCCAGGGCGCCCTTGTAGTTGTAGATGGCCCACTGCATGCCGCTGAAGGTGTTGCCGTACACGTTCGCGCCGATGTAGTGGTTGATGCCGACGCCGAAGGTGTCCGCGCCGCCGATGTCGTGGATGCGGTTGCCGAAGACGTTCAGGTTGGTCACGGCGTTGAACGGGCCACCGCTGATGCCGATGATCAGGATGCCGTCCGTGAACCGGGTGCCGCTGATGTCGTTGTCGTGGATGTTGATGGTGTCGGCGGCGGCGTTCTGGAAGCCGCTGTACACGATGCCCGGCAGGGTGCCGGTGCCGTTCTCGGAGCCGCCGACGACGGTGTTGTGGTGCACGGAGACGTCCGACAGGGTCTCGGTGGAGGAGTTGGGCTCCAGGTCGATGGGGCCCGGCATCCCGGAACGCGAACAATTGACGAACTTGTTGTGGTGCACCTCGATACGGGTCCCGGAGACCACGGAGACGCCGTTCCGGTTGAAGTGGTCGGACGTGAAGGTGTTGCCGGGTCCGACGGTGCAGTTCCTGGCGGAGTTCCCGATGTTGACATAGACGCCGTCGCCGATGATGCCGGTGAACGCGCAGTCCTTGACCACGACGTCGCTGACGTTGCCCTGGATCCGTACGCAGTGCCGGTACTGGGACCAGACGCCCCCCTGGTGCGGGGCCCGCCCGTCGAACCGGAGGTTGTCGAGCGTGACGCCCGATCCGCGCACGGCCAGGATCTCGTCGCTGTGGGTGGTCGACGTCGTGGAGCGGTCCGGGAAACGCAGGGTGGCGCCGTTGCCCTCGACGTGGCAGCCGGCGGGGATCGACAGCGAGGTCACGGTGTAGGTGCGGCCCGCCGGGAAGACCAGCCGCTTGCCTGCGGCGGCGTCGGCCGCCAGCTGGGGTGTGGCGTGGTCCGTCACGAGCACGGCGTCGCCGCTGCCGCCCGCGGCGGCGCCGGGGAGGCGCGCCGCGGCCAGGAGCGGGAGGGAGACCAGTGCCAGCATCGACCTGCGGGAGACGGGACGGGAACCGGAGACTCGGGGGCCGTTCGCGTGGGGTTCGCGGCCGTGGGGGCCGGAGACGTTCTTCGCCGGGGGTTTCTGCGCTCGGAACAAACCAGGGACTCCGCGTGTGGGGGGGCAGCTCGGCGGTCGGTGCCGCTCACAGGGGAATTTTATCCGCAAAGCGCTATATCGATATAGCTATGCTCTGTGCCGCGCCTCACTCCGACACCCGGCCTCCGGCACTCCCGCTCGATCCCACTCCGACACCCGGCCTCGGCGCTCCCGCTCGGCCTCGCCGCTCATGTGGGCGGCGCGAGGGGTTCCGGTCGCGTGAAGCGGTCGAGGAGCGCGTCGAGCCCGGCCGCCAGAGCCTCCGGCCCACCTCGCCGGGCCAGGGCGGGGGCCGTCTCCCGCAGCGTGGGCAGTTCGTGCGCGGGCATGCGGTGCAGCCCGAGACGGAAGGCGGGCTCCGACTCCTCCGCGTTGTCCACCATGAGCCGCAGTTCCGCGGAGACGTAGCCGAGGAGCCACGCGGTGAAGGCGCGGAAGGCGTCGGCGGTACGGGCCTCGTCCAGACCGGCGCCGCGGAGCAGGTCGAGCACCCTCTCGTGGTCCCGGAGGACGGCGAGGGGGCGCTGGGCGAGCGGGACCACCAGCATGCGGGTGGTCAGCAGCGGTACCACCTGGGGGTGGGCGAGGCAGACGTCGTAGGTGGCCCGCGCGATGCGGTGGAGCGTGCCGCGCCAGTCGGACTCCCCGGCACCGCCTTCCCCGCCGGCGGCCAGCCGCTCCTCCAGTTCGAGGTAGAGCGCCTCCACGAGGCCGTCCAGCAGGGCGTCCTTGCCTTCCGCGTAGCGGTAGAGCGCCATCGCCTCCACGCCGAGTTCGGCGCCCAGCCGGCGCATGCTGAGCGCCGACAGTCCGTCCCGGTCCACCAGGTCGAGGGCGCTGGCCAGCACGCGTTCCCGGCTCAGCCGTCCGTAACGCCCCCGGTCGGCGGCGCGCCGCGCCGGCCCCGCCCCGGCACCCTTGCCCCGCGCTTTCGGCTGCTCCCCGACCATGTCCCGCCTCCAGATGCCCGACCCACCACGGTGTCCGCTTTGTGTTGACTCTATGCACTCCTGGGGGCAATGTGTACGTATACGACGTAAACATACGCCTTCCGTACGCATCGTCGGCGTCGCCTTCCCCCCAGCACGCCACCGACCGGGGAGCTCTCATGACAGTCCATCGGCTGCGGCCCCGGCGGGAAGAGGCCAAGCGCGTCCGGCCCGCCCCGGACACCGTGTCCCCCTCCTCCACCGGTACCCGCACCCGCGCCCCCGCCGGGTCCGCGCGGGAGCCGGGCGTCCCCTTCGCCGCGACCCGGATCGGTCCGGAGGCCCGGCGTGCCGCCCGGCGCGTCCTCGAGTCCGGCTGGGTGACCACCGGCCCCGAGACGGAGCTCTTCGAGTCGGAGTTCGCGGCGCACGTCGGGGCGCGGCACGCGGTCGCGGTGAGCTCGTGCACGGCGGCGCTCGAACTTTCGCTGCGCGCGCTCCGGCTCCCGGCGGGATCGCCGGTGCTCGTGCCCGCCGTGACGTTCTGCGGAGCGGCGCAGGCGGTCCTGCACGCCGGGCTGCGGCCCGTGCTCGTCGACGTTGACCCCCGTACCGGGCAGGTGGACGCGGCGACCGTCGGCCGGGCCGCGCGGGTGTGCGGTTGTCCCCGGGCCATGATGGTCCTGCACTACGCGGGCGCCCCGGCGCCGGTCGCCGAACTCGCGGAGGCGGCACGGCTGCCCCTGACCCACGTCGTCGAGGACGCCGCCCACGCGCTGGGCACCTCGGTGGGCGTTCGTCCGGTGGGGTCCCTGTCCCGGGCTGCCTGCTTCAGCTTCTACGCCACCAAGAACCTGCCCATCGGCGAGGGCGGCATGGTGACCACGGACGACGCGGCGTTCGCCGGGTGGATCCGCCGGGCCAGGCTCCACGGCATGAGCGCCGACGCCTGGCGCCGGAACAGCACCGGCGCCGACTGGCGGTACAGCGTGGAGGAGGCCGGCCTCAAGGCGAACATGACGGACGTCCAGGCGGCCGTCGGGCGGGTGCAGCTCCGCCAGCTCGACGGCTGGCAGCGGCGGCGGCACGCCCTGGCCGCGCGGTACGACGCGGCGCTCGCCGCCCTTCCGGGAATCGAGCCGCTGGAGGTCCCCGTCGTGGGACGGCACGCGCGCCACCTGTACGTGGTGCGGGTGGAGGAGGGGTACGGGACCGGCCGCGACGAGCTGATCGACCGGCTCGCCGAGCTCGGCATCGGCACCTCCGTCCACTTCGTGCCGCTGCACCACCTGCCGTACTTCCGGGAGACGGCCGTCGCCCCTCCCGGTGGTCTGCCGGGAGCCGACGCGCTGTTCCCGAGGCTGCTGTCCCTGCCCCTGTACCCGCATCTCACCGAACGGCAGGTCGACCGGGTGTGCACCGCGCTGACCCGTCACGGCACCCGCCCCCACACGGCGAAGGCCACCGCTCACACCATCGCGGCTGCCACCCCACTCACCACAGTGAAGGCCACCGCTCCCACCACGGCGAAAGCCCCCTCGCCCGCCGAAAGCCCGAGCGCGCCCGCCTCGTCCCCCTCGCCCCCCTCGTCCAAGGTCTCCTCCCCCGCGCCCCGGCTCCCGGCCGGACTGCGCACCCTGGTGATCGGTGCGGGCGAGGCCGGACGGGCGCTGGCGCGGGACCTGGCGCGGACCCCGCAGTTCGGTCTTGACCCGGTCGGTTTCCTCGACGACGACCCGGTCAAGCTGCGCGCCGCCGTCCTGGACGAGCTGCCGGTCCTCGGCCGGCTCGACCGCATCCGCGAGACCACCCTCGCCCAGCGGGCCGAAGCCGTCGTCGTCGCGATCCCGGGTCTGGCCGCGGACCGCTTCCGCCGGGTGGCGCGGGCCGCCGAGGCGGCGGGGGCCAGCGTGCGGTACCTGCCGTCGTTCATCGCCGCCCTGCGCCGCGACGTGGTGGGCGGTGACATGCGGGCGCTGGACGTGCCCGCGCTGATCGGCCGCGCCGAGATGCACATCGTGAGCCCCGAGGTGCGGGCGACCATCGCGGGCAAGCGTGTCCTGGTGACCGGCGCCGGCGGCTCCATCGGCAGCGAGCTGTGCCACCAGGTGCGCGCCTTCGGACCCAGCCGCCTCTTCCTGCTCGACCACGACGAGTCCAACCTGCACCGGCTGCAACTGGAGCTGTACGGCGACGCCCTGCGCAACGACGACATCGTGATCTCGGACATCCGCGACCGCCCCCGCATCGACCAGGTCTTCCGCGTGCTGCGCCCCGACGTGGTCTTCCACGCCGCCGCCCACAAACACCTCCCCCTGCTCGAACGGCACCCGTGCGAAGGCGTGAAGTCGAACGTGCGCGGCACCGAGAACCTCGTCCGCGCCGCGCTCGCCGCCGGCACCGCGCGGTTCGTGCTGATCTCCACGGACAAGGCGGCCGACCCGGTGTCGGTGCTCGGGGCGACCAAACGCCTGGCCGAGCTGATCGTGCGCGACGGGCAGCGGGACGCGGCACCCGGGACGGTGTTCGCCGCCGTCCGCTTCGGCAACGTGCTGGGCAGCCGCGGCTCCCTCCTGTCGGTGGTGGCGCAGCAGCTGGGCGAGGGGGCCCCGGTGACGGTGACCCACCCCGACGCGACCCGCTTCTTCATGACCGTCGAGGAGGCCGTCGGCCTCGTCCTGGAGGCGGCGCGCATGGCCCGCGGGGGTGAGGTGTTCGTCCTCGACATGAACGTCCCGGTGCGGATCGTCGACCTGGTCCGCGAGTTCGCCCGGTCCGTGCACGTGCCGGACATCGACATCCGCTTCACCGGTCTGCGGCCGGGCGAGAAACTCAACGAGACGCTGTTCGCCGAGCAGGAGGGCCACGCCCGCACCTCGCACCCCCGCATCCTCGCCGCGACCTCCACCGACCGACCCGAGCAGCCGGCCGTGCCGAGCCGGGGGCTGCCCGCCCTGTACGCGGCAGCCGAGCGCAACGACACGCGCGCGGTGCGCGGGTTGCTCGCCGACCTCCTGCCTGGCTTCCCGGCCGCCGAACAGGCCCACGCACACGCGGGGATGACCGACCCCTACCCGGACGACTTCTGATGTCCGGGCGACGGCCCTGGCCCCGGTGGGCACCCAGGCCGGATCCGGCGGCGGGGCCCCGGCCGCGCCGCCGGATCCTGCGGGCCGTGCTGGTCGTCGGCCTCGCCGCCGTCCTCGGACTGCTCGGGCTCGTCGCCGGGGGTGTCTGGTGGAGCACCAACCACTACGGTGACCAGGTCACCCGCATCCCCGACCCGTTCCCGCGGGGGCCCCGGCCGGCCAAACCCGCAGGTCACGACGGCGGTACGACCTTCCTGCTGGCCGGCGTCGACAGCCGCTCGAAGCGGCCGACCACCGGGAGCGGCGCCACGGCGCGGCTGTGGCGCTACGGCGCCCAGCGCAGCGACACGCTGATGCTGGTGCACCTGAGCGCCGACGAGGGCAGCGCGTACACGATGTCGATACCGCGCGACAGCTGGGTGCCCATCGCCGGACACGGCTCCGCCAAGATCAACGCCTCGTTCTCCTGGGGCGGCCCGCCCCTGCTCATCCACACGGTGGAGCAGCTCACCAAAACCCGCGTCGACCACTTCGGTGTCATCGACTGGCACGGCTTCCGCGCCCTCACCGACGCCGTCGGCGGCGTCCCCGTCACCGTCGCCGAGAACTCCTACGACCCGCAGCAGCACCGCCACTTCACCGCCGGCACACAGGTCATGAACGGGACGCAGGCGCTGGCGTACGTCCGGCAGCGGCACGGTCTGCCAGGCGGTGAACTGGACCGGATCAAACACCAGCAGCAGTTCCTGCGCAGCCTCGTCGGGAAGGTGCGCGACGGTGTGCGGCTCACCGACCCGCTGGCCACCGACAGGACGCTCCGCGCGATCACGCGCGCCGTGAGCATCGACGACCGGATGTCCAACGGAGACCTCCGCGGTCTCGCCCTCGGCCTGCGCGGCTTCGACGCCGCGGACGCCCGGTTCACCACCGCGCCCATCGTCCACTCGCAGATGATCCGCGGCCAGTACGCGCTGATCCTGGACAGGCAGAAGCTGCGGGCGCGGTGGCGGGCGGTCGAGACGGGAGACCGGCCGGGCGCCGGGAGGTGAGGCACGCCATGCGCCCCCGGCACCCGGTCGGCCGCGCGTCGGCCGGCGAGGCCACACGGACCCCGCCCGCGTCGGGCGGCGCTCCGCGGGCGGCGCGGGGACTGCTGCCGTCGGTGGGTTTCAGCGCGCTGGCCCAGGCGGCCCCCCTGCTGACCAACCTGGTCCTCACGCCGTACCTGATCCGCCATCTGGGCCTGGACCGGTTCGGTGTGTGGTCGCTCATCCTGGTCTTCCTGGCCACCCTCACCGTGCTGGACGGCGGCGTCGGCGCCTCCCTGGCACGCTTCCACGCCTACCACGCGGCGCACGGGGACCGGGCGGGCACCGGGCGTCTGGTGACCGGGGCGCTCGTCGTGTTCGTCGCGCTGGGGGTGCTGGTCACCGGCCTGTGCGTGCTGCTCGCGCCCGCGCTGACCTCCGCCGTGGACGTGCCGCCCCGGCTGCGCGAGGAGGCGGGGCAGCTGCTGCTGCTCCTCGGTCCGCTGCTGACCCTCGCGCTGGCCTCGAACTCGGCCACCGCGCTGCTCCAGGCCAACGGGCGTTTCCGCACCCTGGCGGGCGTCAGCGGCGGTTCGTGCCTGGCGTACGCCGTCGCCGTGATCGTGCTCATCGACCAGGGAGCGGATCTGCCCCTGCTCGCGGTCCTGGCGGCCGGACGCTATCTGCTCGTGACGGTCCTCGGACTCGCCGCCGGCGCGCGGCACGTCCGCATCCGGCGTCCCCTGCTGCCCCCACGCGTCGAACGCCGCGAGTTCTGGCACTACGCGGTGCGCATGCAGCTGTCCGGGTTCACGGTGTTCCTCAACGGGGAGATCGACGCCCTGGTGGTCGCCGCACTGCTGCCGGTGCGCTACGTCGGTGTCTACGCCGCCGGCTACCAGGTCGCCAACGCCCTGCGCAGCCTGCCGCTGTACGCCTTCCCGCCGATCCTCACCCGCATGACGAACGTCTTCGCCGTGCGCGGACTCCCGGGCGCCGTGCGGGAGTTCCACGTCCTGCAACCCCGCTGGCTGCCCGCGGTCCTCACCTACGGCGTGGTGACGACCGCCGCGGTGGGCCTGGCCGTCCAGGTGTGGCTGGGGCCGGCCCTCGCGCTGAGCGGGGCCGTCGCCGCGGTGCTGCTGGCCGGCTACTCGGTGCAGGTGGCGCTGACCGGCGTCCGGACCTGTTTCGTGCGGGCGATCGGCCGCCCCGGGTACGAGACGCGGTACTCGTGGTGCTCGACGGTGATCAACCTCGCGCTGACCGTGCCGCTGACCCTGATGTTCGGTGTGGTCGGCGTGGTGCTGGCCACGTCCGTGGGCATCATGGCCGGCTCGGTGTACTTCGTCGTGCTGTGCCGGCGGCTCGCCGGGCTGCGGGAGCGGCGGCTGCCCCGGCGCTGGCCGCTGGCGACCCTGCCCGCCACCGCCGTGGCCGTCCTGGGGAACCTGCTGGTGCTGCGGCTGGACGCGCACGGGGTGCTGCCGCTGCTGCTGGCGGGCCTGCCGGTGCTGGCCGGCCTAGCCGCCGCGACCGCCCTGCTCCTGCCCCGACTCACCCCCCGTCCGGCCGCCGGGACTCCCCCGGCGGTGACTCCCGAGGAGGAAGCGTCATGAACTCCGCCACCCCACGAGGTCCGCGGGCGTCCCGGGCCAGGCGCGTGCTGATCGTGGCCCAGCTGGACGGCTACGCCAACAGCGTCAAACCCCTGGCCATCCAGCGGTACCTGCGCGAGCGCGGGCACGACGTGCACCTGGCCGACACCAACTGCCTGGCCCGGGCCTCCAGCGCCCCGGGGTCGCTGGGCCGGATGCTGCCGGGTTCCCTGCGCCCCGACCGCCTGCTGCTGTACGCCAACGACGTCGCGTCCAAGACCCTCACCCGGCGCTGGGCCTTCGGGCGCCGCCACCTGTCGTACCACGTGCTGCTGACCGACCACCGGCTGCGGCGCCGCATCCTCACCCGCGAACTCCGCCTCGACGACTACGACCTCGTCATCTGCGAGACGCCGTACGACTCGGGGGTGCTCGCCTCCGGGACATCCGCCCGCACCCTGTACGACTGCCCCAACCCCTGGGCCGACGAGGTGTTCTACGAGCACCGGCTGTCCGGCCGGCAGCACCGCAGGTTCCGCCACTGGGAGACCGGCTTCCTGGAGGACATGGAGCACCTGTCGTTCTCCTGGGAGTCCTACGGCCGCTACGCGCGCGAGCACTACGGGATCAGCGGGCGCAACTTCCTCCAGCTGAACTGGGGTTGCACACCGTCGCAGGAGCGGGCCCGGTTCGCCGACCCGCCGCGGGTGGCCTATCTCGGGTCGCTCAGCTCCCGGTTCATCGACCTCGCCCTGCTGGGCCGGCTGTGCCGGCGCAACCCGGGCATCGACGTCTACGGCGGGCCCCCGCCGGACCCGGCCCTCGGCATCAACCACCGCGGCTACGCCTCGCCCGACGTCCTGCGGGACTACCAGTTCGGGCTGATCACGTGCACCCGGGACCTGTTGCGCCGCGAGGGGTTCTCCGCCAAGCACCTGCACTACCTGGCCTACGGTCTGCCAGTGCTGGTGCCCGGCTGGCGGCGCCACCTCGACCTGCTGCGGGGGTCCGTGCCGTACACGGAGGACTCGTTCGCGTCGGTGGTGGACGGCCTCAGCGGCCCGGACCGGTGGCAGCCGGTCGCCGATCAGGCGTACGAGCAGGCACAGCGGCTGGACTGGAACCGGACCCTGGAGCCGCTGGAGGAGCTGCTCGACCGACCGACCCGGGTATGAGCACGGCGGCCAGGAGGGCGAAGGTCAGCGCGTTGCTGATGCCGAACGACCAGGGGCGCTCCAGGACGGAGGTGAGCAGGACCGGCAGCAGCACGACCGCGGCCGCCGGGAAGCCGGGAACACCGCCCCTGGCCAGCAGATGGAGCAGCAACAGCAGGAACAGGGCGAGGCCGACGAGGCCGCCCGCGTACAGGACGTCGATCCACTGGTTGTGCAGGGACGGGGAGACGGCGGCGGGGATCTCGCCGGCCGGGTACTTGGCGGACCAGGTCTTGCCGCCGAAGCCGACGAAGGGGGACGCGGGCAGTTCTGCGCCGGCCATCCGCCAGATGGTGGCGCGGTCCCCGAGCCGGTCCGGGCTGGGGTGGTTGAAGGGCAGGGCGAGGCCGACGGCCGCCACCGTGAGCAGGATCGGCACGGTGACCAGGACGCGGCCGGGAGCGGTGCGCGCGCCCGTGTCGCCGGGCAGCCCGGGGCGCAGCAGCGCCAGCAGGGCCACGGTCGCGATCGCGGCGACGCCGGACATCGTGCTGCCGGTGGCGACGGCCAGCAGGGCGACATAGCCGACCAGGACGCAACGCACGCGTCCGCGCAGCCCGAGCCAGACGAAGGGGATGCCGAGGACGAGCATCATGCCGAAGATGTTCTCGTTGGAGAACACGCCCGCGTAGTGGATGCCCAGCAGGCCGCACGGGTTGTCGGCCCGGCACTCCCGCAGCACGGTGGCCGGTTCGACGAGCGCCTCGACGCCGCCCAGCACGGAGAACAGCAGGACGGCGGCCGCCGCGCCGAGGAACGCCGGGCGGCCGGGCCGGGCGACGACCCCGACGAGCAGAACGGCGAACAGGACGAGCTGGCGGGGGACGAGGAGCTGCTGGCCGTGCAGTCCGTCGGAGAGGGCGAACAGCACGACGAGCGCGAGGGCGACCAGCGGCGCCGTGTTGACGCGGACGCGGGCGAAGAGCACGCGGTGCACGACGAACGCGACGCAGGCGAGGAGCAGGACGGCGTTGCTGACCGTCCCGATGCGGTTCACCCACTGGGGGAACCCGATCTCGACCTCGCCGAGCGGGTCCAGGCGTTGCACCCGGCCCGCCCGGAGCACGTAGGCGACGCTCGGTACGTTGGCGAGCAGTCCGGTCAGGAGGACCAGCGTGGAGGTCAGGTCCCAGTCGCCGAAGGCGCGTGCGTGTCGCAGGGCCGCCGTGACCGGGACCAGCGACACCAGGGCGAGGATGCCGATGATCAGTGCCTTGAACGCCTGGTCGTTCGTCATGCGGCGGCTCACCCCGCCTGGTGGTGCCGGACGGCGGCGGCCGGCTCCGCGGCGGGCGCGCGGTCGTCGTCGGGCGGGCGGAGGTCCGCGGGCCGCGGCGGCTCGGGAGGCGGCTGCCAGTCGGCGAGTCCGTCGTCGCGGGTGCCCGTCAGGACCGCGCCGAGGACCTGTGCCCGGACCGCCTCCAGGGTGTCCAGGGCGCGGCGGGCGTCGTCGCGCCGGGTCTTCGCGGCGCGTACGACGAACAGCACGCCGTCCGTCACCGGGGCGAGGGCGGCCCCGTCCGCGAAGGACAGCAGGGGCGGGCTGTCCACGACCACGAGGTCGGCGTCCGCCTCCAGGGCGCGGATCAGCTGGGTCGTGACCGGCCCGCAGACGAGCTTGCTGGGGTCCGCCGGGACGGGGCCGGCCGGCAGCACGCGCAGCCGGCCGCCGAAGCGGCTCTGCAGGGCGTCGTGGAGTGCGGCCCGGCCCTCGATGACGTCGGAGAGTCCGGGGGCGGCGCGCAGGCCGAGTTCCGCGGCCAGGCGCGGCCGGCGCAGGTCCGCCTCCACCAGGACGACCCGCCTGCCGGTACGGGCGACGCTGGTCGCCAGGTCGACGGCGGTGCTGGTGCGGCCCTCCGCGGACAGGGCGCTGGTGACGAGCAGCGAGCCGGGGAGGCCGTCGTCGGTGCCGAACCGCAGCCGGGTGCGCAGCTGGTTCAGTGCCTCGGTGCGCCGCGCGGTGTCGCGCCGGCGTGCCGGGCGCCTGCGGTGTCCGCCGGGCGGGGGCACCGCGCCGAGGGTGGTCAGGCCCAGGTGGGTCCGGATGTCCTCGGGGGTGCGGAGCGTGGTGTCGAGGGCGTGCCGCAGCACGGCTCCTCCGACGCCGACGGCGATGCCGGCGAGCAGGCCGACGGCCATGTTCAGCACGGGGCGCGGGCTCGTCGGCGTGGACGGGGGCTGCGATCCGCCGACGACACTCGCCTTGACCAGGGGCGGGCTGCCGGACGAGGTGCCCTCGACGGTGTCGATGTACTTGGAGAACTGCAGGGCGGTCTCGTCGGCGATGGCCTGGGCCCGGTCGGCCGACCCGTCGCTGACCTCGATGTCGACCAGGGTCGTGTCGAGCGGGGCCTGGGCGCTGATCTTCCCGGCGAGCTGCCCGGGCGTCGTCCTCAGGTCCAGCTGGGAGATGACGCCGGTCAGGACCGAGGGGCTGGTGACGATGCGGGTGTAGGACTTGACCCGCTGCTGGGTGAACAGGCCGCCCTGGTACGCGTCGCCGCCGGTCTTGTCACTGGTGGCGATGAAGAGCTGGGCGGTCGCCGTGTAGGTGCGCGGGATCAGCGCGGTCACCAGCGCCGCCCCCGCGAGTCCGAGCAGGACGCACACCGTGACGAACCGCCAGCGGCGCCGCAGCGCGACGAGATAGTCGTGGAAATCCATGGAGGCTCCCCTCCGCCCAGCCGCTGCGCGTGCTCTTGACGTCATCCGGCCCGAGGCGCAATATGTGGATTTACGACGTAAACGTACGGTATCAGCATACGGCTGGACACGGAACCATGGAACCTCACCTGGATCGCTGCGCGATCACCCCCTACGGCCGTGAAGCCGGAAGCTCCCGGGTCCGTGTCTTCGAGTGGCTGGACCGGATGGGAGCGGACTTCACCGTCGGCAGCTATCTCTCGCTGCCCGACGCGTCCGCCTCCCGGCTGCTGCGCCACCCCGTGTCCCTGGCCCGGGCGGAATGGCGGCTCGGGGCCCTCGCGCGCGCCCGGCCCCGGCGGCTGCTGCTGCACCGGGAGGCGTCCCCGCTCAGCCGCGGCTGGTGGGAACGGCGACTGCTGACCAGCGCGGAGTTCGCCGTCTACGACTTCGACGACGCGCTGCAGTGGGACCGCGGCGAGGGCGGACTCGCCCGCAGACTGGCCCCCAAGGCGGACAAGGCCAGGGTGGCCGTCCGGCACGCCGACCGGGTGATCGCGGGCAACGCCGTCCTCGCCGACTGGGCCTCCCGCTTCCACCGTGACGTCGTGGTCATCCCCAGCTGCGTCGCCCTGGAGGACTACACGCGCAAACCCGGATACGTGCTGCGCGACCCGCCGCGGCTCGGCTGGATCGGCTCACCCCACAACGAGGCGTCCCTGCTGCTGATCGCCGCCGCGCTCACCGAGGTGCACCGCAGGACCGGGGCGCGCCTGACCCTCGTCGGCACCACCACGCCCTCCCTCGGCGCCCTGGAGTCGTTCATCGACCGGATCGCCTGGAGCCCGGCGAGCCAGCGGGCGGCGCTGGCCGGCATGGACATCGGTCTCATGCCCCTTCCCGCGACCCGCTACAGCGCCGGCAAGTGCGGCTACAAACTGCTCCAGTACGCCGCCGCCGGCCTGCCGGCCGTGGCCAGCCCGCTGGGCGTCAACGCCGACCTGCTGCGCCAGTTCGACATGCCCGCACCCCGCACCCAGGACGACTGGACCACCGCGCTCCTCACCCTGATCGACTCCCACCCGGACGCCCGGGGGCGGCTCGGCCGGGCCGCGCGCGAGGTCACCGGCCGGCGGTACTCCTACGACGCGTGGCTGCCCCGCTGGGCCGCCGCGCTCGAACTGGGACCGGTGCCGTGATGGCGCCGGGCGAGCGGTCCGGGCCGGCCGCCGACATCGTGATCGTCAACTGGAACACGGGCCGGCACCTGGCGGACTGCCTGCGCTCGATCGTGCGCACCGACCGGTCGCTGCTGCGGGTGGCCCGGATCGTCGTCGTCGACAACGCCTCCACCGACCGCTCCTGCGCGGACCTGTCCACCCCCGGCATCCCGCTCACCGTCGTCCGCAACAGCCGCAACCGCGGATTCGCCGCCGCCTGCAACCAGGGCGCCGCGCACGGCGACGGCGACTTCCTGCTCTTCCTGAACCCGGACACCGAGCTGTACCCCGACACGCTGCGCGCCGTGGGCCGGTTCCTGGCGACCCCGGCCGCCCGGGGCGCCGGCATCTGCGGCGGACGGATGGTCGACGCGCGCGGACGCCCCGCGATCTCCTGCTCGCGCGCCCCCACCCTGCGCGTCTTCTTCGGCAAGGCGACCGGGCTCGACCGGCTGGCCCCCGCGCTATTCCCGCCGCACCACCTCCGGCCCGCCGAACTCACCGCCTCACGGCCGGTCGACCAGGTCATCGGCGCCTTCTTCCTGCTGCGCCGCGCGCTCTTCGACCGCCTCGGCGGCTTCGACGAGCGCTACTTCCTCTACTTCGAGGAGGCCGATCTCGCCCGGCGCGCCGGTCAGCAGGGCCGCGGCAGCTACTACGTCCACGAAGCGCGCGTCCACCACATCGGCCAGGTGAGCTCCGCCCAGCTCGGCGGCGGGCGGCTGCGTCACTCGCTGTGCAGCCGCACCCAGTACGCCTTCCGGCACTGGCCCCGCTCCCACGCCCGCCTGCTGGTGGCCCTCACGCTGACGGTCGAACTCGCCGCCCGGCTCGTCACCTGCGCCCTGCGCGCGAACGCCTCCGACGTGCGCGCCACCCTCGCCGGTTACCGGGGCTACCTGAGGTGGCTGCGCACCGCGGGCGGAGGTCTCCGACAACCCGGCCGACGCCCCGGCACGACGGCACCCCGCCCACCCACCCCGACGACGGAATCGGCGGAGGACACCCTCCATGCACACCGCTGACCGAGTTCCCGTGAAGACACTGCCCGCGATGAGCGCCGTGCGGCTCGCACCGGCGCGCCGGTTCCTGGACGTCGCCGTCTCCCTCACCCTGCTGCTGCTGTTGGCCCCGCTGCTCCTGCTGGTGGCGCTGGTGGTCGCGGCCACGAGCGGGTCACCGGTGCTGTTCCGCCAGCAGCGGGTCGAGGCGGGCGGCGGCACCTTCACCCTGCTCAAGTTCCGCAGCATGCGCACCGACTGCGCGGGACCCGGGGTGACCGGCTGCGCGGACCCGAGGGTCACCCGGACCGGACGCGTGCTGCGCCGCCTGAGCATGGACGAGCTGCCGCAGCTGTGGAACGTGCTGCGCGGCGACATGACCCTGGTCGGCCCGCGCCCCGAGATACCGCGCCTGGCCCGGCGCTATCCACCGCGCGACCGCTGGGTGTTCCGGCACCGCCCCGGACTGACCGGGCCCTGTGCGCTGCGGTCGCGCGGCTACGCCGCCGAACTCGACGGCCACACCGACCCCGAGGAGTACTACCTGACGGTCCTCGTTCCGCGACGCACCGCGCTGGACGCGGAGTTCCTGCGCCACGCCACCGCGGGACGGGTGATCGCCTTCACCGCCAGGACCGCCGTCTACGTGCTGTCCGCGCTGTGGGACAGGGAAGGGAGGCCGTGATGCGTTCCGTCGTGACCGGCGCCGCCGGGTTCATCGGCTCGCACCTGTGCGAGCACCTGCTGTCCTGCGGGGACGAGGTCCTCGGCATCGACGCGCTGACCGACTACTACGCCCCCGCGCGCAAGCGGCGCAACCTCGCCCGGTTGCTGGGCCGCGACGGGTTCACCTTCCGCCGCGGCGACCTGCTGGAGCTGCCCCTGAAGCCGCTGTTCGCCGACACCGACGCCGTCTACCACCTGGCCGGCCAGCCCGGCGTCCGCGGCTCCTGGGGCCCGGAGTTCACCGTCTACCTCGAACGCAACGTCCTGGTCACCCAGCGGGTGCTGGAGGCGGTCCGGGACGCGGGGCCGCGCCGGCTGGTCTTCGCCTCCAGCTCCTCGGTGTACGGGGACGCGGAGTCGTACCCCACCCCGGAGTCGGTGGCGCCCCGGCCCGTCTCGCCGTACGGCGTCACCAAGCTCGCCTCGGAGCAGCTGTGCGAGACCTACCGGACGGTCTTCGGCGTCCCGGCGGTCTCCCTGCGGCTGTTCAGCGTCTACGGCCCACGGCAGCGCCCCGACATGGCGTTCGCGCGGCTCGTGGAGGCCGCCTGCACCCACCGTCCCTTCCCGCTGTACGGGGACGGCGGCCAGAGCCGTGACTTCACCTACGTCGGTGACGTGGTGACCGCGATGCGCTCGGCCGCCCTGTCCTCGTGGACGGGGGTCGCCAACCTCGGCGGCGGCAGCGAGGTGACGATGAATCAGGTCATCGCGCTGCTCGACGAGTTGGCCGCCGAGGTGGACGTGGTGTCCGGTCCGGCGCTGCCGGGCGACGCCCGCCGCACCGCGGCCGACATCACGCTGGCCCGCGACGCCTTCGGCTACCGGCCGGGCACGGACATCCGCTCGGGGCTCGCCGCGATGGTGCGGGCCGAGCGCGTCCTGCGGCGCTCCCGGCCGGAGGGCTTCGCCGCCCCCACCGGGGGGCCGCGCCCGCTGCACCGCAGCCAGGCGTGACCGAGGCCGCCGGTGTCACCCGCCGCGCTGCGCTCCCCGGTAGTAGTCGACGATCTCCCCCGCCGTCATCTCCCGCTCCCTGCGGCGCCCGAGGAAGTACACGGCCGACGCGTCGTCCTGGGCGAAGTCCGGCGGGACGAACCGGTCGAGGCCGCGCAGCCAGAACAGCAGGCCGCGGGTCGCGCGGCCGGCGAGGGCGGACCGGGTCAGGCCCCGGACGGCGTGGTCGAGGCTCCACACGAGCTGGGTGCCGGGACCGGCGACGGGGCCGGCGGCGAGTTCCTCGAACCGGCGGAAGAGGTAGCGGTGGCCGCTCGCGGTGAAGCGGGTGAAGTCGTGGGCGCCGGCGTGCACCTGTTGCAGGAACGGGGTCTCCGCGTAGACGAGTCCGCCGTCCTTGAGGACCCGGTGGATCTCCGCGACGACCAGCGCGGGATCGAGGACGTGCTCCAGGACGGCCTGCACCAGCACGGCGTCGACGCTGCCCGAGGGCAGCGGGACGCGGTGGGCGTCGGCGACGAACTGGGTGACGGGACTGCCGACGATGTCGAAGGCGATCACCTGCACGCGGGGATCGCGGTAGACCTCCTCCACCCCGTTGCCGACCGTGGCGCCGCCCACGACGAGCAGTCTCGGCTCGGGGTCGGGCAGGCTGCGCAGCAGCAGTTCGACGTTGTGGGCCGCCACCCGGTTGGGCGGCTTGAGCACGCGGCGCAGCGGGGCGGGGAGCCGCTCGGCCCCCCGCCCGCCGGGTGCCGTGGCGGCGGTCGCGTCCGGGTCGACGACGCTGCGTTCGAAGTCGATGAGCACGGGCCAGGGCCCCACCGTGGGAAAGGCGGTACCGGCCGCCCCCAGCGGGCAGCCGGGCGCGGCACAGCCGAGGCCGCCCGGCCGGTCCGTCAGTTCCGACCGGCAGCGCGGGCACACCAGCAGCTTCCTGATGGCACTCAGCTCGGCGAGCGGCATGGGCGTACCTCCACGTCGGCCCCCTTGAGTAGTTTCCTATGGTTTGACCGATACCGCCCGAAGAGTGAAGATGTACGTATACGCCGTAAATATACGGCGGAGGAACGGAACTCGGACGGCGGTGGTCGGTGATGCGCGACGCGGCCCTCGCCGCCGGCCCCGGACGATCCGGCACCCCGGCGGCCGCCTGGCCCGCCACACCCCCTCGGGTGGCGCCGGCGGCGTCCCTGCCGACAGCCCCCCATCCCACCCGCATCAAGGTCCTGCACGTCATCACCAGGTTCCAGGCCGGAGCCGGCGGCAACACCCTGCTGTCGGCCGTCGGCCTGGACCCCGAGCGGTACGAGGTCTGGATCGCCGGGGTCCCCGGCGGCGCCCTCTGGGAGCGGGCCCGCGCGGCCGGCCTGCACACGGTCGAGATCCGCGGCTTCCGGCCCACCCTGGCCCCGGCCGACCTGCTGGTACTGGCCCGGCTGGTGCGCCTGGTGCGGCGCGAGCGGTTCACCGTCGTCCACACCCACTCGGCCAAGGGCGGCTTCCTCGGCAGGCTCGCCGCCCGGCTGTGCCGCACACCCGTCGTGGTGCACACCTTCCACGGCCTGAGCTTCCATCCCTACCAGTCACGCCCCCGGCGCACGGCGTATCGCTGCCTGGAGCGCGCGACCCGCCGCTTCACCCACCGGTTCCTCGCCGTCGCCCCGGGGGTGGCGCGGCAGGCCGTGGAGGAACGCCTCGCCGTGCCCGGCCTGGTGCAGGTGGTGCCCTCCGCGGTGGACCTGGGCCACATCCCCCAGCGGTTCGACCCGCTCGCCCGGCGCGTCCTCGGCACCCCCCGCTCCACCACCCTGATCGGCACCGTCGGCCGCATCGACACGCAGAAGGCCCCGCTGGACTTCGTCCGCATGGCGGCCGCCCTCCACGCCGAGCGCCCCGCCACCGCGTTCGTCATGATCGGCGACGGGCCGCTGGAGGACGAGGTGCGCGGCCTCGCCGAGCGCCTCGGCGTCGAGGTGACCCTCACCGGGGACCGGCCGGACGCCTCCTGGCTGGTGTCCGGCCTGGACGTCTTCGTGATGCCGTCCCTGTACGAGGGTCTGGGACGGGCCCTCACGGAGGCACTGGCCACCGCGCGCCCGGTCGTCGCCACGGCCGTCAACGGCGTCCCGGACCTGGTGGAGCACGGCGCCACCGGACTGCTGGTGGCGCCGGCCGACCCGCAGGCCGCGGCGCGGGCGGTGTGCTGGCTGCTCGACCACCCCCGGGAGGCCGCCGAGATGGGCCGCCAGGGCCGGCAGCGGGTACGGGCCGGCTTCGCACCGCAGACCATGTGCGCCGCCGTCGACGCCTGCTATCGCGGCCTGCTGGGCCTCCCCCCGCAGGGCCGGACCCCGGGAGCGTCCCCGGGAACCTGAACCGGAGGGTGCCGCCGGAGCAGCGCCCCGGCCGCGCCCCGACCACGGAGATCGCCATGCGCCTCACAGTTCTGGGCACCGGATACGTCGGAGCCGTCCACGCCGCCTGCATGGCGGACATCGGCCACGACGTCCTCGGCGTGGACATCGACCGGGACCGGATCGCCGCCCTGGCCGCCGGCCGGCCCCCCTTCTTCGAACCCGGCCTGTCCGCCATGCTCAAGGCGGGCGTGGACGCGGGCCGGCTGCGCTTCAGCACGTCCCTGGCCGAGGCCGCCTGGTTCGCCGACACGCACTTCGTGTGCGTCGGCACCCCGCAGCGGCCCGGCTCGGGCGCCGCCGACCTCACCCATGTGGAGGCCGCGGTGGACGGCCTCGCGCCCTACCTGGCCCGCAGCGGGTACGACAGGGTGCTGGTCGTCGGCAAGTCGACCGTGCCGGTCGGTACGGCGAACCGGCTGTCCGCGCGGCTGCGGGCCACCGCGCCGGACGCCGAAGTGGCCTGGAACCCGGAGTTCCTGCGCGAGGGCTGCGCGGTCCGCGACACCCTCAGCCCGGAGCGGATCGTGGTGGGCGTGCGGTCGCCGCAGGCCGAGACCCGGTTGCGCGAGACGTACGCCCCGCTGCTCGCGGGCGGCACCCGGTTCCTCGCCACCGACCCGGCCACGGCCGAACTGGTGAAGGTGGCCTCCAACTCCTTCCTCGCCACGAAGATCTCGTTCATCAACGCCATGGCCGAGATCTGCGACGTCACGGGGGCCGACGTCCTCGCCCTCGCCGAGGCCATGGGCGCCGACTCCCGCATCGGACCCCGCTTCCTGTCCCCCGGCCTCGGCTTCGGCGGCAGCTGCCTGCCCAAGGACATCCGGGCCTTCGCCGCCCGCGCCGAGGAACTCGGCCGGGGCGAGTCCGTGGCCTTCCTCCGGCAGGTCGACGACATCAACACCCGCCAGCGCACCCGCACCGTCGACCTCGCGCGGCAGCTCGTCGGCGGCGGCTTCACGGACCGCAACGTCGCGGTCCTGGGCGCGGCCTTCAAACCGTGCAGCGACGACATCCGGGACTCGCCGGCGCTCGCGGTCGCCGACACCGTACGACGCCAGGGCGCCCAGGTCCGCGTCCACGATCCCGAGGCCGTCGACAACGCCCGGGCGGCCTGCCCCGGGCTGCAGTTCGCCCCGGACGTGACGAAGGCGTGCGAGGGCGCCGACGTCGTCCTGCACCTCACCGAGTGGCCGCAGTACCGCGACCTCGACCCCACCGCGCTCGCCGCCGTCGTCCGTGTACCGGCGATCGTCGACGCGCGCAACACCCTCGACCCGGTCACCTGGCGGTCCGCGGGCTGGACGCTGCGCGCCCCCGGCCGCCCGCGGCTCGGCTGAACGGCGGGGAGGAACCATGCGTGTCGTGGTGTCCGGCGGAAGCGGCTTCCTCGGGTCGCACCTGTGCGAGGCGCTGCTGCGCCGGGGCGACAGCGTCCGCTGCCTGGACGACTTCTCCTCGGGCCGTGCCTCGAACATCGCCCACCTCATGCACGAGCCCGGCTTCGAGTGCACGACGTGTGACGTCACCGACCGGTTCCGGGTCTCCGGCCCCGTCGACGCCGTCGTCCATCTCGCCAGCCCCGCCTCGCCGTTCGACTACGCCCGCCGCCCCCTGGAGACGCTCGCCGCGGGCAGCCGGGGCACGGAGAACCTGCTGCGGCTGGCGGCCGAACACCACGCGCGTTTCGTGCTGGCGTCCACCAGCGAGGTCTACGGCGACCCGACGGAACACCCGCAGGACGAGGAGTACTGGGGCAACGTCAACCCGATCGGGCCGCGCAGTGTCTACGACGAGTCCAAGCGCTTCGCCGAGGCCCTCACCATGGCGTACCGCCGCAGCAGGGACGCCGACACCGGCATCGCGAGGATCTTCAACACCTACGGGCCCCGGATGCGCGCGCACGACGGCAGGGTGGTGTCGACCTTCGTCCGCCAGGCGCTGGACAAGGAACCGCTGACCGTCTTCGGCGACGGCGGCCAGACCCGCAGTCTCTGCTACGTCGACGACCTGATCCGCGGCCTGCTCGCCCTCCTGGACACCTCGCTGCCGGGCCCCTACAACCTCGGCAACTCCGAGGAGCGGACCGTGCGGGAACTCGCCGAACTGGTGCTGCGCCTCACCGGTTCCGCCGGCCCCCTGCGCTTCCTGCCGCTGCCCGTCGACGACCCGACCCGACGGCGCCCCGCCCTGGCCCGGGCCCGCGAGGAACTCGGCTGGCGTCCGAGGGTGCCGCTGGAGGAAGGGCTGCGCCGCACCGTCGCCTGGTTCGCGACACAGCCGGCGACCTCCGTGCACCCCCCGGAACGGCCCGTGACGCAGCCGGCGGCCACCTCCGGTGACGGCGGCCGGGGGCCGCTCCCGTCGTGACCCGGCACACCGCCGCCCGTGACGAAGAGCCCGCGACAGGGGGGAAGGGAGGACGTCGGCCATGACCGGTCCGGCAGCACAGCCCGCCATCGAGGACTACGCGCTCCTCAGCGACCTGGAGACCGCCGCCATGGTCGGACGGGACGGTTCCGTCGACTGGCTGTGCCTGCCCCGCTTCGACTCACCCGCCTGTCTGGCCGCGCTGCTCGGCACCCGGGAGAACGGCTTCTGGCGGGTGGCTCCGCTGGCCCGCGGCCCGTGCACCCGCCGCGCCTACCGGCCCGACACCCTCGTCCTCGACTCCGTGTGGGAGACCGGCACGGGCACCGTCCGGGTCACCGACTTCATGCCGCCGCGCGCCCAACTGCCCTGTCTGGTCAGGGTGGTCGAGGGCCTGTCGGGGTCCGTGCCGATGCGCAGCGAACTGCGCCTGCGCTTCCACCAGGGGCGCGTCGTGCCCTGGGTGCGGACCACCGACCGGTTCACGGTCGCGGTCGCGGGCCCCGACGCCGTGTGGCTGGGCGACGACCTCCCCGGGCGGCCGGCCGGCGAGGACGGCTCCACGGCCGACTTCACCGTCTCGGCCGGACAGCGGCACGCCCTGACGCTGGTGTGGGCGCCCTCCCACCGGCCGGCCCCGCCCGCGGCCCTCACCGTGCCCGCGGAGACGGTGCTGAAGGAGACCGGCGACTACTGGCGAAGCTGGGCCGGCCGCTGCCACTACCAGGGCCCCTGGCGCGACGCCGTGGTGCGCTCGCTCATCACCCTCAAGGCGCTCACCTACGCGCCCACCGGCGGCATGGTCGCCGCGCCGACCACCTCGCTGCCGGGCTGCGTGGGCGGCGAGCGGAACTGGGACCACCGCTACTGCTGGCTGCGCGACTCCACCCTCACCCTGTCCTGTCTGCTGCGCAGCGGCTACCACGAGGAGGCAACGGCCTGGCTGGACTGGCTGGTGCGGGCCGTCGCGGGCGACCCCGCCGACCTGCAGACCGTCTACGGGGTCGGCGGCCAGCGGCTGCTGCCCGAGTCCGAGGCGCCCTGGCTGCCCGGCTACCAGGACTCGCGTCCGGTCCGCTTCGGCAACTCCGCCGTCGGCCAGTTCCAGCTGGACGTCTACGGCGAGGTCCTGGACACGCTCTACCGCTCGGCCCGGGCCGGCATCCCCATGCCCGCCCACGTGTGGAGCCTGGTCGAGGCGCTCATGGGCTTCCTGCGCCGGCACTGGCGGGAGCCGGACCAGGGGCTGTGGCAGGTACGCGGGCCGCGCCGCCAGTTCGTGCACTCCAAGGTGATGGCGTGGGTGGCCGCCGACCGGGCCCTGCGGCTGGGCGGGTTGCTCGGCCGCACCGGCTCCGGCGACCAGTGGCGCGCCATGCGGGCGGAGGTGCACCGACAGGTCTGCGAGGAGGGCTGGGACGCCGGGCAGGGTGCCTTCGTCCAGTCGTACGGCTCCACCGCGCTGGACGCCTCGGCGCTGCTCATCCCCCGGCTCGGCTTCCTGCCCGCCCGCGACCCCAGAGTCCGCGGCACCGTCCGGGCGATGCGGGGCCTGGAGGAGGACGGATTCGTACGGCGGTACGCGCGGGGCGGCCGGGGCATGCACGACGTGGACGGCATGCCCGGCCGGGAGGGCACGTTCCTCGCCTGCTCCCTGTGGTACGCGCAGGCCCTCACCACGACGGGCCGCGCCGCGGCCGGCCGGGAGGCGTTCGAGCGGGTGCTCGGCGTCCGCAACGACGTGGGGCTGCTGTCGGAGCAGTGGGACCCGCGCACCGGCCGTCAACTGGGCAACGCCCCGGAGGCGTTCAGCCACATCGCCCTCATCGAGACGGCGTTCGCCCTCGCAGCAGGACCATCCCCGAGTCCCCGTAGTCCGGCAGCGTCGGGTCGGCGTTGATGCGGGTCACCTCCAGTTCTCCGGTCAGCGGCGCGAACACCTCGGTGACGATGTCGGTGTTCACCGGGCAGCCCGGCCACACGGAGGCGGCCCCGATGCGGTAGGTCGGCATGTTCTCCATGAACGCCGCCACCAGATGGCCGCCCGGTACGACGGACCGGGCGAACCGGGCGCAGAACTCGGTGAACTCCTCGAAGTCCTCCGTCGCGCCCTCGGCCACGAAGTGCATCGACGCGAGCCCGTAGCCGCCCAGTGGGACGGACCGCACGTCGCCGTGAATGATCCGCACCCGGGCCAGCGCGTCCTCCGGGGTGGGCGGCAGCTGCGGGTCGAGCCGCCGGCACAGGGCGTAGAACGGCTGCCAGCTCGCGTCCGGGCCCTCACTCAACTGCCGTCGCAGATAAGCGACGTTGGCGGCACCCTCCTCCACCGCGTCGATGCGTCGGCTGGCGCCGGCCGCCAGCATCAGCGGGTACAGGTTGGGCCCGGCGCCGAACTCCAGCGACCGCTCGACTCCGCCGGGCGGCAGGGTGCGGTAGAAGGCGGCGTGGTGGGCGATGACCGCCGCGTCGGCCTGGTGCAGCTCGCGGTAGTTCTCGGCGAGGTAGTCCTGAACCGGCCAGCCGTCCCAGTCCACGTCGTCGTTGCGGGTCGGCGCCGGCATGGCGGCGTCGGGCTCGGACACCCCGCCGTCACCTCCCGGACTGCAGGGGGAAGCGCTCGCTCAGCGCGGTCAGCGCCTCGTTGAGCCGGTCGATGTCCTCGTCGGAGTTGAGGGCCGTCAACTGCACCCGGAAACCGACCCGGTCGCGGGGCACGAGAGGATAGGCGGCGAGGGTCACGTAGATTCCCCGGTCCCACAGGAACGCGGCGACCGCGTCCAGGTCGGCGGCGTCGGCGAGGGGCAGCTCCACGATCGGCAGCTCGCACACCCCCGGCGTCTGGAGGCCGAGCCCGCGGACGTGGTCGAGCACCCGCCCCGTCTTGCGGTGCAGATCGGCCCGGATCGCGTCCCCCCGCCGGTCGTTGACCTCCAGGCCGGCCAGCGTCGTGGCGAGCGAGGCCGTCGGCGAGGGACCGGAGTAGAGGTACGGTCCCGCGGCGACCTTGAGATGGTCCTTGAGCGGGGGCGGCAGCGCGATGAACGCCAGCAACGACGAGTACGCCTTGGAGAAACCGCCGACGAGCACGATGTTGTCGTACTCCTCGCCGGTGTGCCGCACCACGCCGTTGCCACGGGAGCCGTACGGGCAGGGCTCGGCCGGTGTGCGCTCCCCGATGACACCGAAGCCGTGTGTGTCGTCGATGTAGAGGGTCGCTCCCCGCTCACGGCAGATCGCGGCCAGCCGGGGCAGGTCGGGGACGTTCCCGCTCATGCTGTCGACGCCGTCGAGGCAGACCAGCCGGGGCTCGCGGGAGGGCACGGCGCGCAGCAGGGCGTCGAGTTCGTCGGGGGCGTCGGAGTGGAAGCGGCACAGCGTCGCGCCCTGGCCGCGGGCCGCGACGCAGCCGTCGTACACCGTCCGGTGGGCGGTGGCCTCGACGAAGACGTGGCCACCGCCCGCGAGGATCGGGATCACCGAGGCGTGGATCAGGGTCGCGGTGGGCAGCAGCAGCGTGTCCGGGGACGCGAGCAGCTCCGACAGCCGTTCCTCGATCTCCGGGTACAGGCGCGGACTGCCCAGCAGCCGGGACCAGCTGGGGTGGGTGCCCCAGCGGCGGACCGCGGGCTCGATGGCGTCGATGATCTCCGGATCCCAGTCGAAACCCAGGTAGTTGCAGGAGGCGAAGTCGATCAGCCAGTGGTCCCCGCAGCGTATGTGCCGGCCGCGCACCTCGTCCAGGACCGCGTCGCTCATGGCGCTGGTGCGCCGCAGGTGGTCGAGGTCGGCCCAGCGCGGATCACGCCGGACGCCGGGCGGATCGGTTGTGGCGTGACGCATGACGATGTGCTCCCTGTCTGGCGCCGGGATGGCAGAGGGCGCGGGGTCGTCCGCGGCCGGTAACCGGACACCGTTGCTCCGGCGCAGGACGGCCTCGCCCTGCTCCACGGTCATGGGCGGGGCGAACAGGAATCCCTGTCCGAAGCCGCAGCCCATGGTGGCCAGCGTCTCCCGCTGGCGCTGATCCTCGATGCCCTCCGCGATGACCTGCAGACCGAGCGTGTCGGCCATGCGGACGATGCCCTCGACGAGGGCGACCTGCCGGGGATTCTTGGGGATGTCGTCGATGAACGACTTGTCGATCTTCAGTACGTCGATGGGGAAGTCCCGCAGATAGCGGAGCGAGGAGAAACCGGTCCCGAAATCGTCCACCGCGATCCGCACGCCCATGTTCTTCAACGACCGCACCAGCGCGTCGATATGGTGGTCGCGTTGCATGAGCACCGACTCGGTCAGCTCCAGTTGCAGCGAGCCGGACACCAGGCCCGGAGTCCGGAGCGCCTCGCGCACCTCGTCCAGGAACGCGCCCTCCTGCCACTGGCGGCCGGACACGTTGACACTGACGTACGGCGTCGACGGCCGGCGCGTCCGGGCCTGCAGCCGGGCCATGTCGGCCACCGCGTTGCGCAGCACCCAGGCGCCCAGTGAGGCGATGAGCCCGGTCTCCTCGGCGAGCGGGATGAACTGCTCGGGCGGGACCTGGCCGTGCCGGCCGCTCGTCCAGCGGGCCAGCGCCTCGAAGCCGACGACCTCGCCGTCGGCGATGTCCACGACCGGCTGGTAGCGCAGCGCGAACTCCTGCCGGGCGATCGCCCGGTCCAGCCGCGCCTGGAGGTCCTGCCGCTGCGTCATGCGTACCCGCAGCTGCGGCCGGAAGCGGCACCACTGGCGTTTGCCGGCCGCCTTGGCCGCGTACAGGGCGAGGTCGGCCAGGGCCAGCAGCTCCTCGGCGTCCGTACTGTCCCTGGCGGTGGCCACCCCCACGCTGGCGCAGACGCTGACCGAGCCTTCGGACAGCTGGAAGGGATGACTGAGCGTCTGGATCACCTGGGCGGCCAGCAGCTCGGCGTCGAGGGGCTGCCTGGCGTCCTCCATCAGCACCGCGAACTCGTCGCCGCCCAGCCGGGCCGCGGTGTCGCTGCGCCGCAGCGCCCCGGTCAGCCGCTCCGAGACCGCGCCCAGGAGCTGGTCGCCCACCGAGTGCCCCAGCGTGTCGTTGACGACCTTGAAGTCGTCCAGGTCGATGAAGAGCAGACAGGTCAGCGACGACTCGCGGCGCCCACGCAGCAGGGCCCGCTCGGTGCGCTCCAGCAGCAGGGTCCGGTTGGGCAGCCCGGTCAGGGGGTCGTGGAAGGCGCGCTGGGTCAGCTCGTGCTCCAGCTGCCGCTGTTCGGTCACGTCCCGCAGGGTGACGACCAGCCCGCCCACGGTCCGGTCCTGGCGCAGGTCGCGGCAGCGCACCTCCACCTCGATCCGGCCGGTGTCGCGGACCACCCACCAGTGGTCGTGGGCCTCCTTGTGTCCGGCGCTGAGCAGCACCGTCAGCGTGCGGTGCACCCGGTCGCGGTCCTGGGGGTCCACCAGGTCGCGCAGGGCGGTACCGGTCAGCTCGGTGGTGCCGAACACGGCCTGCGCGGAGGGACTGGCGTAGCGGACGGTGGTGTCGTCGTTGACGATGAGGATGACGTCCGAGGCGTTGCGCACCAGCGTGCGGAAGTACGCCTCGCTCTCCTTGCGGGAGATCTCCTGCCGCAGCCCGACACGGTCCGCCGCCATCCCCGCGTGCGAGGCCAGGATCTCCAGCGAGCCGCGCATCTCGGCGAGCTGCCGCTCGGGGCCGGCGGCCAGCAGCACGCCCGGGAGCCCTCCGCCGGCCGGGCGGTCGGGGCCCACCATCGGGCACACCAGGGCGCTCGGCAGGTCGCCGAGGCGTGCGGCGACCCGGGGCGGCAGCTCCGTGACGGGCACCATCAGGGTGCGGTGGTCGACGAAGGCGTCCGCCGGCGTCGCGGCGCCCGTTCTCGTGGCCTGCCGCGCCGCGTGCGTCCGTGCCAGACTCGCGTAGAGGGCCTGAGCCTGCTGTGCGGGCAGGATCACGACCGCGTGGTGGATCTTCGGTCCGAACAGGAGGTGGACGGCCCGGTCGCAGGCGCGGCCGATCTCCCACGTCCCGCCGGCGGCGACCAGGGAGGCGGTCGCCCCCCCGCAGGGCCAGCTCCCGCGCCACCGCCTTGCGGTGGGCGACCAGCATGCCCGCCAGGCGCACGATCACCAGCAGCAGCAGGACGCTGGAGAACACGGCCAGCACCGTCGCGTCACGGACTCCCCCGAGCCGTTCCTCGAAGAGCTGGACCGCGGGTGCGATCAGCAGGGCCGCGGTGAGCAGCGCGAGCCGGCGCCAGGGCAGCAGCAGCGTCTGCGGCTGGGGCTGCGGCGAGGTGAGTTCCGCCATGGAGGGGTGCAGCGCGGCCAGCCCCCAGGCCGTGTAGAAGACGATCCAGCCGGAGTCCAGCAGCGTGCCCGCCTGCCATGTCCCGTTCAGCTGGAGCATGCCGTAGGCGATGTCGAACAGCAGCAGGGTGAGGGTGCCCACGACGAGGAGCTGGACGGCCCGGTTGCGGCCGGAGACGGGGCTCGGGGCGAGCAGACGCACCAGCAGCGCCAGCACCAGCACGTCACCCAGCGGATAGGCGATGCTGATCGCGCGCTGCTCCCAGGTCAGGCCCTCCAGGGTGGTCAGCGGCTGCACGAGGTAGACCCAGACCGGCAGCGCCAGCCCCGCCGTGATGATCAGCGCGTCCAGCAGACTGGGCAGGTCACGGTCGGTCCAGCGGTAGCGGACCAGGCCGGACAGCCCCGCGGCGAACAGCGGGTAGACGAGCAGGTAGCAGGCGTCGGACGGGGAGGGAAAGGGGTTGGACGCCTGGAAGTACTGCTCCTGCACGTTGTAGTACGTGTCGCCGGCGGCGAAGGCCAGCAGCCCGGCGGCGAGCACCAGCCAGGGCCAGCGGTGGGCGGGCCGGTGGACGTAGGCCCCGGTGACGACGGCCGCGGCGCCCGCGAGCCCGATGACCGCCCACAGCGGCGCGCGCAGCACGGGGAGGGTCATGTAGAGACAGGTGGCGGCTGCGACGAGCACGAGGTAGGCCACCGTCAGACGGCGGGCCGGCAACAAGGGCAAGCGCCTCCCCGAGTCGGACGACACCGGGTCCGGAGCCCGCGTCAACCTGGGCTGTCTTCGACGATCGTAGGCACGTGGCCGGTGTGCCCGCATCTCGGCGGGGGTGGCCCGTCCTCGTCAGTCGGCCTGGGTGCGCCGCGCCGAGTCGGCGTAGCCGTGCGGGTTGAGCCGCTGGAAGCGCCAGGCGTCCCGGCACATCGTGTCGAGGTCCCGGGTGGGCCGCCATCCCCAGGCGCGGGCGACGGCGCGGGCGTCCGCGACCAGCTCCGCCACGTCGCCCGGCCGGCGGGGCGCGATCTCGTAGGGAATGCGCGTGCCGCAGGCGGCGGAGAACGCGTCGATCACGTCGAGTACCGAACTGCCCTTGCCGACCCCGAGGTTGTAGACGGTCATGCCCGGCGCGTCGGTGAGGTGGTCGAGCGCCAGACGGTGTGCCTCCACCAGGTCCATGACGTGGATGTAGTCGCGGATCGCGGTCCCGTCCCGCGTGGGGTAGTCGGTGCCGAAGACCCGCAGCCGGTCGCGTCGGCCCACGGCCACCTGGGCCACGTACGGCAGGAGGTTGTCCGGTGTGCCGCGCGGGTCCTCGCCGAGCAGTCCGCTCGGATGGGCCCCGACGGGGTTGAAGTAGCGCAGGCACAGCACGGTGTACTCGGGGCGGCGGCGGCACACGTCGGCCAGGAGCTGCTCGCAGGCCCACTTGGAGGCCGCGTACGGATTGGTGGGCCGGGCGGGGGTGGACTCCTCCAGCGCGCCGGGGCCGGCGTCGCCGTAGACGGAGCAGGACGAGGAGTACACGAGGCGGTGCACTTCGTGCTCCTGCATGACCCGCAGCAGGGCGGTGGTGCCGCCGACGTTGGCGTCGTAGTACTCCACGGGCTGCCGCACCGACGCGCTCACGCTCTTGAACGCCGCGAAGTGCATGACGGCGTCCACCGGGTGCCGGTCGAACACGGCGGAGAGGGAGCGGCGGTCGCGGATGTCGAGTTCGTAGAGGGCGCCGGCGAATCGGCCCGCGATCCGTTCCACGCGGGCCAGCGCCTGCGGCGTGCTGTTCGAATAGTCGTCGACCACGATCAACTCGTATCCGTGGTCGAGGAGTTCGACGCAGGCGTGGCTGCCGATGAAGCCGGCCCCGCCGGTGACGAGGACGGTCGACGGTGCACTCATGGCCCGCTCCCGTGTGTGCCGGCCGGCCGCATCCGCGGAGTCACCGCGACGCGCGCCCCGGACGTCGTATCCTTACGGCGTATATGTACGACTTTGCGCCCCTTGGTTCCGTCCGTCAAGGGCCTCGGGCCAACGGACCGGACGAGATCCGCCGGTCGACCCGCGTGCCCCCCGGCCACCTCCTGTTCAGGCGACCACCCGCAGGGGCGCTCGCAGCCGCCGGCGGACGGCGGGGGCGGCGGCCGACAGACACAGGCCGAGCAGGGAGACGGCCCCTGTCGCCAACCCGAGACGCAGCCCCGGCGGACGGAACGTGCAGGTGAGACTGGTGGCGGAGCCGTCGAGGGGCACGGCGACCAGTCCGTGGAAGCTTCCGGCGGGTACGGCGGAGGCGTCCCCCGCGGCGCAGCGCCAGCCGGCGATCCGGGGCGCCGCGAGGACCGCGACACCGGTGCTGCCGGCCGGGAGGTGTGCGCGGACCGTGCCGTCCGAGACGCTCACGTCGGTGGCACCGGTCGCCGTCAGCCGTGCGGTGACGTCCCGCAGCCGGCCGGTGTCCAGGCAGCCGACCGCGCCGTCGGGAACGACGCCGGGCACGTTCGGGAAGAGTTCGACCCGCAGGCGCCCGGAGTCCGCCACGGTGCCGAGCCGCTGCATCGCGGCGATCTTGGTGAGGGGGTCCGACCTGAACCGTCCGGTCAGGCCGCGCGCGGCGGAGCCGCTGAGCCGAGCGGTCCCCGCGAAGTGCGGAGCCCACAGGTAGACCTCACTGCCGGCCGGGCAGCGCGCGCTGATCGTCGGCATGCGGGCGGCGGCCCCGGCGGGCAGCGCGTCCAGCCGCCGTCCCGGACCCCATCTCCTCGCAGGGCCCGCCGGCTTCCCGTCGCCGGTGCGCACCGTGAGGCGGGGCACCGTGTAGACCCGGCTGCCCAGCAGCAGTTCCTGGTTGCGGTACGGCGACACCCCGAAGTCCGCGCGGGCGGCGGCGCCGGACGGCCGCACCGTGACCAGGGGCGGGACCCGCAGGCGGGAGACCGTCACCCCGCTGCCGTCCTGGGGGAACCAGTTCTGGTGCGGGTCGGGCGGGGAGTGCACCCGGGCCCCGACCGAGAAGACGACGTCCGTGACCGCGTTGTCCAGGCTCTGCAGGCTGCGGCCGCCCGAGGTCCAGCCGCCTCCCAGCGCGGTGAGCGTGCTGCTGAGGACGGCGGAGGTGTGACTGCTGTAGTACTGGGCGCCCTGGCCGCCCACCATCATCGGGTCGTTGCCGACGGTCTGCTCGCGGCCCGGGTCGGTGCGGTACCGGGGCCAGCCGTCGGCCTGCGAGGCCGCCGCCCGCTGACTCTCCTGGCGGGCGCCCCAGGGCGCGTAGTCGTCCATGCTCACCAGCCGCAGCCGGGCGGCCACGGCCGAGGTGGCGGTCGCCTCGCCGAACTGGGCGGCGACGAGCAGCGCCGCCGCGCATGCCACCAGCAGCGTCCGAGGCCGACCGCCGTCCGACCGACCCTTGTCCGACTGATCGCCGTCCGCCCGACCGCTGTGTGCCCGACCGCTGTGTGCCCGACAGCCGGCCGTACGGCCGAGCAGGACCAGGCCGGCCAGCGCGGCCAGGGCGCCGGCCAGCAGCACCGGCCACACGAACGACCGCACCAGGCCGCTGCGACTCGCGACCGCGGCGAGCAGCACGAGCAGCGCGCTCGCCGCACCCAGCGCGCGCCGGTCCGGTGGGCCGTACGACAGCGCGTGCCAGGCGGCGATGACCAGCAGCGCGCACACCACGAACGCCTCACGGTAGGAGCTGCCCTGCGGGGTGGTGAAGGCGTGCCAGGCCAGATGGGTCGGCTCCCACTGCATCGACACGGTCACGGCGACCGGCAGCAGCGTCCAGCCGGCCCGGACCCCGCGCGGCGCCGCACGGTGGAACGGGAGGGCGAGAGCGAGCAGCAGGGCCGTGGTGCCCACGAACACGGCGGGCGATCCGAAGCTGTACGTCGCCGGCAGCAGCCGGGCCAGAACGTCCTCCCCCGATACGGGGGCGAAGTGGGTGAACCGGCCCGGCGAGGCGTGCCGGGTGCCGAAGTAGACCACCGTCACGAGCGGCGCCGCCAGGCCCACCCCGAGGCCGAACCGCACAGCGGCACGGACCGCCGCCGCCAGCTTCCGACGGCGTGGCAGGTCCGCGAGGAGCAGCCGCAGCGCCAGCACCAGACAGGCGGCGAGGGTGGCCATGTACGCGGTGTAGAAGTTCGCGATCCAGGCCAGCGCCACCACCAGCACACTCAGGACGCGGCGCCGGTCACGGAGCGTCCACTCGCCGACCAGGCACAGCAGCGGCAGCGCGATCAGCCCGTCGAGCCACATCGGGTTGTACGCCGCGTCGGCCACGCTCCAGCCGCACAGGGCGTACGAGGCGCCCAGCAGTCCCGCCGCCCACCAGCGGCCCGGCCGCAGGGCGAGCAGCAGCAGGGCCATCACCGCGCCCGCGCAGGCGGACTTCGCCAACGTGATCACATAGACGGCGAGGTCGATCCCGTCCCGCGGGAACACGCCCACGAGCAGGGCGAACGGACTGCTGAGATAGGTACCGAAGTCGGGCAGGAAACTGGTGCCGAATCCCGACTGCCAGTTGACGAGGAGACCGCCGTCGGCCCGTCCGTGCAGCAGGTCCCACAGGTGGGCGTGGAAAGGGAGGTACTGGTTGCCCAGGTCGTTGACGCTGCGGGTGCGCGGCCCGAAGGGGTAACTCCGGGCGACGGCACTGGCCGCGCACAACACCGTGACGGTGAGGGCCGCCGCGAGAAGGGCGGCGGCCCGCCGGGGCCCGGACGGACGCAGTAACCGCTGAAGCAGCGGTGCGGGCCGGTCGTTCGGATGATCGTCCGGGCGGTCCTTCCGGCCGGCGGACCGCTCCCCACGGAGGGTCGAGATCCGCCCGCCACTGGTGATCGTCGCGCGTCCCGGCCCCTGCCCGCCTCCGGAGTTCACGCGATACCCCCGGGACGCGGACGGAACCGAGACGCGTCACAGCGCGGATCGAACCAACCAGGCACAGCAGCCCCCCACATCCACCGTCAATTCGCCGAATGAGACGGGGAAACCCACCGCATGGTTGTGCGACTCGGGAAAGCGACATCGTAATTCAGCGCCATGGAACGGGAATTGGAGAAGGAGCCGGAACGGGAGGAAAAGGGCTAAGGGAATGCGGAATGAATATGAGCCGTCCCTCACATGAATAGCGGATGACGTGTCCGTCGGCCCGCCAGTCCGCCGAACGCCCTCCGGCGGCAGGGCCGGTGGGCGAGGATGGTGGTGTGGGACTGTCGACGGCGTTCACGGAACTGTTCGGTGTGGAGCATCCGATCGCCCTGGCGCCGATGGGCGGGTCCGCCGGGGGCGCCCTGACGGCGGCCGTCTCCCGCGGCGGCGGCCTGGGACTGCTGGGCGGCGGGGGCGGCGACCAGGAGTGGCTGGCCCGGGAACTTTCCGTGCTGGCCGACGAAGGCGCCGGCCAGCCGTGGGGCGTCGGTTTCCTGGCGTGGGCCATCGACGACGGCGTACTGGCGCGGGCGCTGGAGCATGACCCGGCGGCGGTGATGCTGTCCTTCGGTGATCCCGGTCCGTTCGCGGAACGGGTGCGCGACTCAGGCGCGGCACTGATCGTCCAGGTCACCGACCTGGAGGAGGCCCGGCGGGCGGTCGATCTGGGCGCGGATGTGATCGTGGCGCAGGGCACCGAGGCCGGCGGGCACGGAGCGCTCCACGGGCGGTCCACGCTGCCGTTCGTACCTGTCGTGGTGGATCTCGCCACGCCGGTGCCGGTCCTGGCGGCGGGCGGCATCGGCGACGGCCGCGGGGTGGCGGCCGCCCTGGCCCTGGGCGCGGCGGGCGCTCTGCTCGGCACGCGTTTCCAGGCCACGTCCGAGGCGTTGGTCTCCGCCGCGACCGCCCGAGCGATCATCGCTGGGCGCGGCGAGGACACGGAACGCGGCAGGGTGCTGGACATCGCCCGCGGTTCGAAGTGGCCGGCGCGGTACTCCGCCCGCACGCTCGGCCACCCGTTGCTCGACAGGTGGCGGGACCGGGAGGCCGAACTCGCGGCCGACCCTGAAACCGCCCGACAGGCGTACCAGGACGCCGTGGCGTCGGGTTCGATCCCCGACCTGCCGCGGTGGGCCGGGGAGGCCGTCGACCTCGTCGCGGACCTGCCGCCCGCGGCCACCCTGGTCGCCCTCCTGGCCGCCCAGGCCGAAACCGCACTGGACCGGGCACGGGGACACTGACGTCACCGACCGGCCGGAGCTGATCCGATGTATGTCCGGCACTCGACCGCGTCGGCCGTGCGTCGAAGGAACCACGAGGTTCAACTGGAGCGTCTCCCTGACGATCAGGTTTGAGCTGTGGGGCGGGGGCGTCCGACGGGACGCTGGCGGGGACACCGCTGATCGATCCGTCGAACGCCGTGGAACACGGTGTCGGCGTGCTGCTCACCGAGCACGGCGGGTCGACCGCGCGGCGGATCGCCGAGATTGCTCCGGGGGCGCACATCGTCAAGGCGTTCCACCTGTTCCCCGCCGACCAGTGGCTGAGCACGCCCGCCGACGGCGAGCCGGTGACGGTGGCGATGTGCGGCGACGACCCGACGGCACTGCACGTCGTCAGCGAGCTGGTGCGTGACGTCGGCGGGCTGCCGGCCGTACTGGGGTCCCTGGACCGGGTCCGTCAGCTGGAGGAGGTCGCGGGCTTCGTCATCGGGCTGGCCTTCGCCGGCTTCGACCCCAACTCCGCCGTCCCGCGGGTCCTTTCGGCCACCGGGTCGGCACGCTCAGGCGTCGCCTCCGCGTGACCCGCCGTCGGCGGGCGCCCCCTGATGGCCCGCCGTGACGGCCTTGAGCTCGGCCAGCGACTCCCGTACCAGCTGCGTCATGGGACGCCCCTCGGCCGCGCCGATCCAGCGTTCGAAACCGACCTTGAAGACGGCGACTCCCGCCTCCGCGGTCAGGCTCGCGGCCGGTTCCGCCACACCGCGCCGGCGCAGGGCGTCGGCGAGTGCGGCCGAGACGGAGGCGAGCTTGATCAGCTCGCGCTCCCGGAGTTCCGCGTTCGCCGTGATCACGGCCTGTCGCTTCCGCGCGTGGGCGTGCCGGTCGGCGAACATCTCGCAGACCGCGTCGAGGCCCACCGCCATCGCGTCGATCGGCGACGCGGACTCCGGGGCCCCGGCGACCGCCTGCACGAACAACTCCTGCAACTCGCCCGAGCCGAACAGGACTTCGCGCTTGTCGGCGTAGTGCCGGAAGAAGGTCCGTTCCGTGAGCCCGGCCCGTCGGGCGATCTCCGCCACGGTGGTCTGCTCGAACCCGCGCTCGCTGTAGAGCTGCAGCGCCGCCTCGGCCAGGCGCCCGCGCGCGTTCGGCTCCCATCTACCCATGCGCGCATCCTACGTGATGACAGTCCCTGACATCAGGTGCTACCGTCGATGACAGTTACTGACATCAACAGTTGGGGATCTCCCATGCGTATCTTCGTGACCGGCGCCTCCGGCTGGCTCGGCTCCGCCGTCGTTCCCGAACTCCTCGACGCGGGACACCAGGTGACCGGGCTCGCCCGTTCCGACGCCTCCGCCGCCGCGCTCACCGCCGCCGGGGTCGGGGTCGTGCGCGGCACCGTGGACGACCTCGACGTCCTGCGGGACGCGGCCGACGCGTCCGACGGCGTGATCCACCTCGCCTTCAAGCACGACATGGCCTTCAGCGGCGACTTCCGGGGCGCGGCCGACGCCGACCGCCGTGCCGTCGACACCTTCGGCGACACCCTCGCCGGCAGCGACCGGCCCTTCGTCCTCGCCTCCGGCCTGGCCGGCCTCGCACCCGGGCGGGTGACCACCGAGGAGGACATGCCCTCGATCGACGGCTCACCGGTGTCGACCCGCGCGGCAACCTCCCTCGCGACCCTCGCCCTCGCCTCGCGCGGCGTGCGCTCCTCCGTGGTCCGGCTCTCGCCGACCTGCCACGGCGAGGGGGACAACGGTTTCATGGCCCTGCTCGTCTCAGTGGCCCGCGCCAAGGGCGTCTCCGGCCACCTCGGCGAGGACGCCGGCCGCTGGCCCGCCGTCCACCGCTTCGACGCGGCGCGGCTGTTCCGCCTCGCGGTCGAGAAGGCTCCGGCCGGATCCGTCCTGCACGGCACCGCGGAGGAAGGGGTCCCGATCCGCGACGTCGCCGAGGTGATCGGCCGCCACCTCGGCGTGCCGGTGACCGCCGTGGCCCGCGAGGCCGCGCAGGAGCACTTCGGCTGGGTGGGGTCCTTCCTCGGCCACGACTTCTCCGCGTCGAACACCCTCACCCGCAAGCTGCTGGACTGGGAACCCACCCACCCCGGCCTCCTCGCGGACCTCGAAGAGGGCCACTACTTCCACACCCCGACGGCCACGGCCTGACCCCGCCGCGCCGCCCTGCCACTCCGCCGCCCTGCCACTCCGCCGCTCCGCCGACATATCCGTCGATTTCGGACAGTGATCGGTTCGGGATGTGCGATGCGGGGGCACTCAGCAGGTGAAACAAGGGGGCTCGTCGAAAGGAGGACCGCCATGGCCGGGAGCGGCGACCGGAAGAAGGACCTCGGCAAGGGCGACAAGGTGACCTGGAGCAGCCACGGCAGCCAGACGGAGGGCACCGTGGAAAGGAAGATCACCAAGAGGACCGAGTCCTCCGGACGGACGGTGGACGCCTCGCCCGACGACCCGCAGTACGAGGTGCGCAGCGACAAGTCCGGCCGCTCGGCGGTCCACAAGCCCTCGGCCCTCAAGAAGAAGAAGTAGGCGCCGTGGAAACGGACGCCAGGCACCAGACGTGGGAAGAGTTCCGCGAGGTGGTCAACATGACACCGTCCCAGCTCGACGACTGGCTCGGCACCGAGGAGTCCCGCGACGCGGGACAGCACGACGGGGGCAGCGAGTCGACCGGGCACGCCTCGGGCCGACGGATCGCCGACATCCTGCGCACCAGGAAGGGCGACCTGTCGGACAAGGACTACGAGCACATGAGAAAGGTCGTCGGCTACGTCCACCGACACCTGGCGCAGCGCCCGTCCGGCGACGTACGGGACAGCCGCTGGCGCCACTCGCTGATGAACTGGGGTCACGACCCCCTCGACAGCTGAACCCGAGGCGCTGCCGCCTCCGAGGAACCCGAGGCGCTGTCGCCTCCGCAGCGTGACGCTCCCGCCGTGACCCGGCGGGGCAGTGGCAGCCGTGTGCCGTCACCGTCCGACCGGACGGTGACG
>NZ_JBEXCW010000080.1:0-36565 GCF_040605435.1 Streptomyces sp. NPDC005574 | reverse complement strand
CCGGAACTCCACGTTGTACTTCGAGGGCCGTCCCACGTAGATCTTCACCTTCCTGGATCACCAAGATCCATTGTCAGGTGTGTCCACATCGCAGGGGTCACCTCACTGGCACCGTTGTCGGTACTGCTGGACGCCGACCGCGAGTACCGGGAATCCGCGGATCTGGAGCGTGACCGGCAATACTGGCTCGACACGCTGGCCGACCTTGAGCTCGACGCCGCCGAGACCGGCGGCCGATATCGGCCGACCGCGCCGGACGTGCACACCGCTGACATCGACGCCAACGACGTCGACGAGCTCACGTCGGCGGCGCGGCGGCTGAAGACCAGCCTCCCCGGACTGATGATCGCGGCCGCGGCGCTGTACCGTCACCGCGTCACCGGTGCGCAGGACATCGTCCTGGGCGTCTCGGTGCACGGCCGAACCGTGCCGGCGCAGTTCGGCATCCCCGGCATGACCGCGAACATCATGCCGGTCCGACTCCGGCTCACGCCCGAGACCTCGGCCGCGGGCATCGTCAAGCAGGCCTCCTCGGCGGTGCTGCGAGGACTGCGCCACCAGCGATATCAGCACAGGGACATCCTCGCCGACCTGAAACTGGTCGGCGCGGCGCCGCTGTGCCCGCTGGTTGTCAACGTGGTCTCTGAGCAGCGCCCGCTCCGCTTCGGCGATTGCACCGCCGTCCGCACCGCCCTGGCCAGCGGGCCGGCCGACGATCTGCGGATCGACGTCTACCCGGCGCTGGCGGGCGCCGGGCTGCGCGTCGGCGTCGTGACGAACCCTGACCTGCACACGACCGGGGACGGCGCTGAGGTGTCCGGGAGTTTCCGGCGGGTCCTGCACTGGTTGGCCGGCGCGGCGCCGGACGAGCCGATCGGCCGGGCTCGGCTGATGGGCGAGGACGAGGCGCAGACCCTGCTCCGCGACTGGAACGGCGCGGCGACCGAAGTGCCGTCGGCGACACTGCCTGAGCTGTTCGCCGCACAAGCGGCACGCACTCCGAACGCGACGGCGGTGGTGTTCGAGGGCTCCGAGATCTCCTACGCGGAGCTGGACACCCGGGCGAACCGGCTGGCGTGGGCTCTGAGGGCGCAGGGCGTGCGGCCCGAGTCAGTGGTCGGAGTGTGCCTGCCGCGATCGGCGGAGACGGTAGTCGCGCTCCTGGGTGTGCTCAAGGCGGGCGGCGCTTACCTGCCGCTGGATCCGGGACTGCCCGCCGAGCGTGTCGCGGTCATGGTCTCCGACTCCGGTGCGGCATTGGTGGTGACCTCGCGGGCCTGCGAGAACGCGGTGCCGGACGGTGTGGAGCCGATGGTGCTGGACGAGCCGAGGACGGCCGCGGAACTTATCACGTCGCCGGGCTCTGATCCCGGTATCCCGGTCGTCGGCGGCCATCCGGCCTACGTGATCTACACTTCCGGTTCGACGGGCAGGCCGAAGGGCGTGGAGGTGTCGCACGCCGGCATCGTGAACCGCCTGCTGTGGATGCAGGACGAGTTCGATCTGCGCGCCGAGGACCGGGTGCTGCACAAGACGCCGTTCGGGTTTGATGTCTCGGTTTGGGAGCTCTTCTGGCCCCTGATCACCGGCGCGGCTCTGGTGGTGGCCCGGCCCGGCGGCCACCGCGATCCGGGGTACCTGGCCGAGCTCATACTGCGTGAGCGGGTGACGACGGCGCACTTCGTGCCGTCAATGCTGGACGTGTTCCTGGCCGACCCGGCATGCCCGGCTGTCGGTGGCGTGCTGCGTCGAGTGGTCTGCTCGGGCGAGGCGCTGTCCGCTGGCACGCGTGACCAGTTCTTCGCGGTGCTGCCGGGCGTCGGGCTGTCCAACCTGTACGGGCCCACCGAAGCTTCCGTGGACGTCACGGCGCATCGTTGCGACCCGTCGGACGGACCCGTGGTGCCGATCGGCGTGCCGGTCTCCAACACGCGGATGTTCGTCCTGGACCCGCACCTGCAGCCGGTGCAGGACGGCGTCGAAGGGGAGCTGTACCTGGCCGGGGTGCAGTTGGCCCGCGGCTATGTCCAGCGCCCGGACCTGACCGCCGAACGGTTCGTGGCGTGCCCCTTCGGCCCCGGCGAGCGGATGTACCGCACGGGCGACCGGGTCCGCTGGGCCGACGGCCGCCTGGTGTTCCTGGGCCGCGCGGATGAGCAGGTGAAGATCCGCGGTTTCCGGATCGAACCCGCCGAAGTCCGGGCCGCGGTGGCCGCGACGCCGAGCGTCGGCCAGGCCGTAGTCCTCGCGCTCGAGGCCGACACCGGGGGCATGCGACTGGTCGCGTACGTCGTCCCCGACGGCCGCGACAGCGGCCACGGCGCGGATCTCGCCGAAGCCGTGCGATCGCACGTCGCGAAGCGGCTGCCGGAATACATGGTCCCGTCGGCGGTCCTGGTCCTCGACCAACTGCCGGTCACGGCCAACGGCAAGCTGGACCGCAGAGCTCTGCCCGCGCCCGACTTCTCGGCCGCAGCCGGGCTGAGCGCGCCATCCACGCCGCGCGAGGAACTGCTGTGCGCGGCCTTCGCCGAGGTGCTCGGCCTCCCGGCGGTCGGCGTCGACGACGACTTCTTCGCCCTGGGCGGGCATTCCCTGCTGGCCGTGCACCTAGCCGGGCGGCTCCGTTCGGTGGGGATGTCGGTCGACATGCGGACCCTCTTCGAGAGCCCGACGCCGACGGGCCTGGCGGCCTCGGTCGGCCGGGACCGGGTCGTCGTCCCGCCCAACCTGATCCCGGCGGACGCGACTGCGATCACCCCCGACATGCTCACGCTGACGGAGCTGACCCAGCCGCAGATCGACACGGTCGTGTCGAGGATCGACGGTGGGGCGGCCGAGATCGCGGACATCTACCCCCTGACACCGCTGCAGGAGGGCATGCTGTTCCACCACCTGCTCGCTGATGACGAGCGTCACGACGCCTACCTGTCCCAGGCCGTTCTCGTCTTCGAATCGGATGAGCGGTGGGACGCGTTCGTCGCCGCCTTTCAGCAGGTGGTCGACCGGCACGACATCTACCGTACGTCCCTGGCCTGGGAGAACATGCCGCAGCCGGTCCAGGTCGTCCGGCGCCGCGCCAGCCTCCGGGTGACGGAGGTGCCGCTGGCCGCGGACGCGGATCCAGGGGACGCCCTGACAGCAGCGGCGGGGATGGCGATGGACTTGCAGCGCGCACCGCTGCTCGACCTGCACGTCGCCGTGGATCCGGACGGCCTCCGGCGCTGGGCCCTGCTCCGGGTCCACCACGTGATCCTCGACCACCTCGGTCTCGCCGCAGCCCTCGCCGAGGTTCGCGCGATCATGGTCGGAGACCTGTCCGCGCCGGCCGATCCGCTGCCGTTCCGCCAGTTCGTCGCCGAGATTCGGGGCACCGTGGATGCCGCGGCGCACAGTCGGCATTTCGCCGCGCTGCTCGTCGGCGTCGACGAGCCGACGGCGCCGTTCGGCCTGCTGGACGTCCGCGACGACGGGGCGGCGACGGTCTGGGCCGGGACTCGCGCCGGGGCGGACTTGTCCGATCCCGTGAGGGCGGCCGCGCACCGGCTCGGCGTCAGTCCGGCGGTGCTGTTCCACGTGGCGTGGGCTCGGGTCGTGGCCGTGCTGTCAGGCCGGGATGACGTGGTGTTCGGTACCGTCCTGCTGGGCCGCATGAACACCGGTATGCAAGCCGCGCGGGTGCCGGGACCATTCCTCAACACCCTGCCGGTAAGGGTCCGCACCGGCGCACTGTCGGCGCAGCGGGCGATCCTGGACCTGCGCGTCCAGCTCGCTGGGCTGATCGACCACGAACACGCCCCACTGTCGGTGGCCCAGCAGGCCAGCGACGTGGCGGTCGGCATGCCGCTGTTCACCTCGATTCTCAACTACCGCCACAACACGGACGACGGCTTCAAGCCCGAGTCCATGGAGATCGGGATCCCGGGCGTCGAAGTGGCCCGCTTCCGGGAGCGGACGAACTACCCGCTGTCGGTCGTGGTCGACGACAGCGGCGGCGACTTCTCCGTGGCGGTGGACGTGGCGGTTCCTTTCGACGCCGCGATGGTGTGCGAAATGCTGCTCACGGCGCTCCGGAACCTGACGGCGGCGCTGGAGGGCGGGCCGGAGGTGCCGCTGGCCGCGATCGAAGTGCTGGGTGCGGACCGTCGCCGGACCCTGGCCGACTGGGCCGGAGGCAGGGCCGAGGGGCTGTCGCTTCCGGCTCCGGAGCTGTTCGCCGCACAGGTCGCGCTCACGCCGGACGCGCTCGCAGTGGTCTGCGACGGTGTGGAGCTGTCGTACGCGGCACTGGACGCGCGGGTTAACCGCCTGGCCCATCGCCTGATCGGCTTGGGCGTCGGTCCGGAGTCGGTCATCGCCACCGTCCTGCCGCGGTCGGTGGACCTCCTGGTCGCCGCCTGGGCAGTCTGGCGAGCCGGCGGAGCGGTGGCCCTTTTGGACGTGGCGCATCCGGTCGAGCGACTGGGCGCCCTGATCGCCGACTGCCGGGCCTCGGTGGTGCTCGGCACCGGAGAGGTGCTGGACGAGCTGCCCGCCGGCCGGACTGTGACCGTGGCGGTCGAGGACCCGCTCCCCGAGGTCGGCGAGATGGTGCCCTGGGCCGTCGCGCACCCGGGGAGCCTGGCCTACGTGATCTTCACGTCGGGGTCGACGGGCCGGCCGAAGGGCGTGGGAGTCTCGCATGGCGCGTTGGCGGCATATGCGGCATGGGCCTTGTGTGCGTACCCCTTGGACCGGGGAGCGCCCCTGCACTCGTCGGCGGCGTTCGACCTGACCGTGACCAGCCTGGTGTTGCCGCTGCTGGCCGGCGGTTCGGTCACGGTCTCCGGCGAGGGCGGTGCGTCAGGCCTCGCCGACCTCATCCAGGGCGGTGCCCGCTTCGGCGTGGTGAAGGTGGTTCCGGGCCACCTGCCGATACTCGGGCAGATGGTGGGCGCACGGCTTCGGGACGCCGCCGCATGCTGGGTCGTCGGTGGCGAGGGACTCCCGCCCGCCGTGGTGGCCGAGCTGCTGGCGGCTTCCCCGGCGTCGGTTGTCGTCAACGAGTACGGTCCCACCGAGGCCACGGTCGGTTGCTGCACGTTCACGGCCGGCTCCGACACCGCGCTGGGCGCCGTGGTGCCGATCGGGCGGCCGAGCCCGGGAACACAGCTGTTCGTCCTCGACGCCTCACTAGCGCCGGTGCCGCCTGGCGTCGCCGGTGAGCTGTACGTAGCCGGCACGCAGCTGGCTCGAGGATATGTCGGCCGGCCGGGCTTGACCGGTGAGCGGTTCGTGGCCTGCCCGTTCGTCCCGGGCAGGCGGATGTACCGCACCGGCGACCGCGCCCGCTGGATGGCCGACGGGCAGCTGGACTTCCTGGGCCGCGCCGACGAGCAGGTGAAGATCCGCGGGTACCGGATCGAGCCCGGCGAGGTCGCGGCGGTGATCGCCACGGGTCCCGGCGTCGCACAGGCGACGGTCGTCGCCCGAGAGGACGCCCCCGGGAACCGGTGCCTGGTCGCCTACGTCGTCCCCGACGACGAGTGCGATCCCCACGCCGTCCGGGAGTTCGCGGCAGAGCGGCTGCCGGAGTACATGGTTCCCGCCGTCGTGGTGATTTTGGACGCCCTGCCGCTGACCGCGAACGGGAAGCTGGATCGTCGAGCCCTGCCGGACCCGGAGCTCTTCGCACCGATCGGCTCGCGCGCCCCGTCGACGCGCCGCGAAGAGCTGATGTGCGCCGCCTTCGCCGAGGTGCTCGGCGTGCCCTCGGTCGGCGTCGACGACGACTTCTTCGCTCTCGGCGGCCACTCGCTGCTCGCCGTGTCGCTCGTCGAGCGGCTGCGAGAGCGCGGCGTTTCGGTGACCGTGCGCGCGCTCCTGCAGGCCCCGACCGTCGCCGGGCTCTCGGTCGCCGTCGGCGCTGAGACCGTCGTCGTGTCCCCGAACCTGATCCCGGCGGACGCCACCCGCGTCACCCCGGACATGCTGCCCCTGGTCGAGCTGACCCAGGAGCAGATCGACGCGATCACCGGAACGGTCGACGGCGACGCCGCCAACGTCGCGGACATCTACCCGCTCGCACCGCTGCAGGAAGGCCTCCTGTTCCACCACCTGTTCGCCGACGACGGACAGGCCGACGTCTACGCCCAGCCCATGGTCCTGGAGCTCGACTCCCGCGACCGCCTCGACGCCTTTCTCGCAGCACTGCGCCAGGTGGTCGCCCGGCACGACATCTACCGGACGTCGATCTTCTGGCAGGGCCTGCCGGAAGGGGTCCAGGTCGTCTGGCGGAATGTCGAACTGCCGGTCGCCACGGTCGTCCTGGATCCCGATGCCGATCCCGTCGAGCAGCTGCTGCGCTCGGTCCCACCGGCTCTGGACCTGACCCGCGCTCCGATCATGGACGTCGCCGCAGCGGCCGACCCGGACGGCCGACGCTGGTGGGCCCTGATCCGCGTCCACCACGTGGTCCTCGACCACGTGGGCATGGAGGCGGCGCTCGCCGAGATCCACGCCCTGCTCTCCGGAGCAGCTGCCGATCAGCTCCCCAGGCCGCTGCCGTTCCGGGAGTTCGTCGCCGAGGCCCGTGCCGATGCCGACGGCGACCGTCACGAGCGCTACTTCGCCGAGGTACTGTCCGGCGTCGACGGGACGACCGCCCCGTACGGCGTTCTGGACATCCACAGCGGAGCCGACGCCGCGCAGGAGATCCTGGACCTGGGACCGGACCTGACCGGCCGGATCGCCGCCGTCGGGCGGCGGCTCAAGGCCAGCCCCGCGACCGTGCTGCACGTTGCGTGGGCCCGGCTGCTGGCCGCCATCGCCGACCGTACCGACGTGGTGTTCGGCACCGTCCTGTTCGGCCGGAGCAGTTCCGGGGCCTTGGCCGGCCGCGCGGTCGGGCCCTTCCTCAACACCCTGCCGGTGCGTGTCCGGCTGGACGGGCTCGGCGCGACGGCCGCCGTGGGCGAGGTGCGTTCCCGGCTCGCCGAACTGCTCGATCACGAGCACGCCTCCCTGGCCGCGGTCCAGCAGGCCGCCGGACTGCCAGGCAACGCTCCGCTGTTTACGGCGATCCTCAACTACCGGCACGCTGACGACGACTCGGCGGTCCCGGGTCTCGGCGACCCCGAGGGAGTCCGGACCGCTTACGCTTGGTCGAGGTCGAACTACCCGCTGACCGTCTCGGTGGACGACCGTGGCGAGACGATCGGGCTGACCGTCGACGGAGTCGCCCCGATCGACCCGGTGGAGGTCGGCCGGCTGTTCCGGGCCACGATCGAAAATCTGGTCGCGGTCCTCGAACAGAGCTGTGACAGCGGTGTGGACGCGTCACTCTCCGCGGTCCGCGTGCTGGACGGCGCTGCACGGCAGGCGCTGCTCGCCGAGGCGGATGGTGCGACGGCGACGAGGCCGGACGCCACACTCGCCGACCTGTTCGCCACGCAGGTGGCGCGGACTCCGAACGCCGTGGCAGTGGCCTGCGACGGCGTGGAGCTGACCTACGCCGAGCTGAACGAGCGCGCCGACCGGCTTGCACGATGCCTGGCCGCCTGGGGAGCGGGCCCGGAGTCCGTGGTCGGCCTGCTGCTCCCGCGCTCGGCCGAACTGATGGTGGCCATGGTCGCCGCTGTGAAGTCCGGCGCGGCGTATCTGCCGGTCGACCCGTCGTATCCCGCCGATCGGATCGCCTACACCCTGCGCGATTCCGGTGCTGTCGGCGTGCTGACGTCGCGGACGGTTGCGGCTGTCGCGGCGGCGGTGAGCGAGGACGTCCCGGTGCTGCTGCTGGAGGACGTCCACGACGCCCTTGCCACGGACGTCTTGGCGCAGTGCCTGCCAGACCATCCCGCCTATGTCATCTACACCTCCGGTTCGACCGGCGAGCCCAAGGGCGTCGCGGTGACCCACCGCAGCGCGGTCTCGATGTTCACCGCCGCCGAGGCGGTCGTGGCGCCGACGGCCGATGACGTGTGGAGTTGCTTCCACTCCTTTGCCTTCGACTTCTCGGTGTGGGAGACGTGGGGCGCGCTCCTGTACGGCGGCCGGGTCGTGGTGGTGCCGTCGGACACGGCCCGTTTCCCCGAGCAGTTCGTGACGCTGCTGGAGCGCGAGCGCGTCAGTGTGCTGAGCCAGACGCCGTTGGCGTTCTACCAACTCATGGCCGAGCTGGAGCACCGCCCGGACCGGCTTCCACGGCTGCGGGCCGTGGTGTTCGGCGGCGAGGCCCTGGACCCGGGCCGGCTGGGCCCGTGGTGGTCACGGTTCGGCGCGGCCGGACCGCGATTGATCAACATGTACGGCATCACCGAGACGACCGTCCACGTCACGTTCACCGAACTCGGCTCCGAGCCGGACTCAGCGGGCAGCGTCATCGGCGTGCCCTTGGCGAACTACCGCGTCTACGTGCTCGACGACAATCTGGAGCCGGTCCCGCACGGTGTCGTGGGCGAGATGTACGTCGGCGGCTCCGGCGTGGCCCGCGGCTACCTCGGGCGGCCGGGACTGAGCGCCTGCCGGTTCGTCGCGGACCCGTTTCGCTGCAGTGAGCGGATGTACCGCACCGGCGATCTCGCCCGGCGGACCAACGACGGCCGACTGGTCTTCCAGGGACGAAGCGACGACCAGGTCAAGATCCGGGGCTTCCGGATAGAGCCCGGCGAGGTGCGCGCGGTGGTCGCCTGCCACCCGGACGTCACCGACGCGGCGGTCGTCGCACAGACCGACACCGGCGAGGTGCGGCTCGTCGCCTACGTGGTACCCGTCGGCTCCGGCGGCGAAGGCATCGCAGCAGCGGTCCGCGATCACGCGGCCGAACACTTGCCCGGTCATCTGGTGCCCTCGGCGATCGTCGTGCTCGACGTCCTGCCGCTGACGCCGAACGGCAAGCTGAATCTCAAAGCACTGCCGGCTCCCCGCCACGAGGCGGTGACATCCGGACGACGCCCGGCCACGGCGCGCGAACAACTCCTGTGCGGGGTGTTCGCCAAGGTGCTGGGCGTGCCCTCGGTCAGTGTCGACGACGACTTCTTCACCCTGGGAGGCCACTCCCTGTCGGCGGTCCGGCTGCTCGGCGCGATCCGCTCCGGGCTCGGCGCCGACGTCCGCATCAGGACCCTGTTCGAGCACCCGACGGTCGCCGGGCTGGCGGCCGTCCTGTCCGGCACCGACACCGGCGCCGCCCGGCCCGCGCTGGTGGCCCGACCGCGTCCGGAGCGGACCCCGCTGTCCTTCGAGCAGCGCCGCCTGTGGTTCCTGAGCCAGCTGGACGGCCCGACTCCCACGTACAACATCCCCATGCTGCTGCGTCTGTCCGGGCCGCTGGACCGCGCCACGCTGCGGGCCGCGCTCGGCGACGTCCTCGAACGCCATGAAGTGCTGCGCACTGTCCTCGCCGTGGCGGACGGCGAGCCCTGGCAACACGTCCTGGACCTCAATGACGCCCAGTGGGAACCAGAGGTCGTCGAGATCGCCGAGGCGCTGCTGCCGGAAGCCGTCTCCGGCCAGGCGCGCCGCCCCTTCGACCTGTCGACCGACCTGCCAGTGCGAGCCACCCTCTTCGCGCTCGGCGCGGAGGAACACGTCCTCATGGCGGTCGTCCACCACATCGCTTCCGACGGCTTGTCCACCGGACCTCTGGCCCGGGACCTTGCAGACGCCTACGCCGCTCGCCGCCAGGGTCGTGCCCCTGACTGGTCCCCGCTACCGGTGCAGTACGCGGACTACGCCTTGTGGCAGCGCGCGATGCTCGGGTCCGAAGACGAATCCGACAGTCTGATCTCCCAGCAGGTCGCCTACTGGCGTGCCGCCCTGGCCGGTGCGCCGGCCGAACTGGCACTGCCGACCGATCGTCCGCGCCCGGCGAACGCTTCCCACCACGGCCATAGCGCGCCGTTCCAGGTGTCGGCCGATCTCCACGCCCGGCTCGCGGCGACGGCACGGGACCGGCGTGCCACGGTGTTCATGGTGGTGCAGACCGCCCTGGCGGTGCTGCTGTCCCGGCTGGGCGCCGGCACCGACATCCCCATCGGGTCGGCGGTCGCCGGCCGCGCGGACGCCGCCCTGGACGACCTGGTCGGTTTCTTCATCAACACTCTGGTGCTGCGCACCGACCTGTCCGGGGACCCGACCATGGCCGAGGTGCTGGACCGGGTCCGCGCGACGACGCTGTCCGGCCTGGACCACCAGGACGTGCCGTTCGAGCGCCTCGTCGAGGAACTGGCGCCGGAGCGGTCGCCGGCCCGGCACCCGTTGTTTCAGATCATCCTCACCATGCAGGACGCCGGTGCGGACCCGGCACTGCCGGGCCTGGCCGCCCGGGTGGAGGCGGCCGGCCGGCCGGCGGTCAAGTTCGACCTCGACGTCCTGCTGACCGAGACCTTCGACGACGACGGCGCCCCCGCGGGACTGCGCGGCGTGATCACCGCCGCCTCCGACCTGTTCGACCAGGGGTTCGCCGACCAGTTCGCGAGCCGCCTGACACGGGTTCTCGACACGGTGACGGCGGACCCGGACACGCGCCTGCGAGCGGTGGACGTCCTCGACGACGCCGAGCGCCGCAGGGTCCTGAGCGAATGGAGCGGTACGGCACAGTCGGAGACGCCGCCTCCCACGTTCCCCGAGATCTTCGCCGCACAGGTGGCCCGGACACCCGACGCGCTCGCCGTGGTGAGTTCCAAAGGCCGGCTGACGTACGCGGACCTCGACGAGCAGGCCGGTCGGCTGGCTCATCACATGCGCGGACTCGGTGTCGGCCCGGACAGTGTGGTGGGCCTGTGCTTTCCGCGCGGCCCGCAGACGATGGTCGGGATCCTCGCCGTCTGGAAAGCAGGGGCGGCCTATCTGCCCATCGACGCCGGGCTTCCGGCTGAGCGCATCGCGTTCATGCTCTCCAACAGCCGTGCGTCGGTCCTGGTCGGCACCACCGAACTCGTGGACGAGCTGCCGGTCGGCCGGATGCTGAGCGTCGCTGTTGACGATCCGGCGACGGCCGCGATGCTCGCCACGGGCCCCGTGGCTGCCGAGCTGCCGCGGTCGTGGCGCGACAACCTGGCTTATGTGATCTACACGTCGGGTTCGACGGGGCGTCCGAAGGGTGTGGGGGTTACTCAGGCCGGGTTGGCGAGTTATCTGAGTTCGATGCCGTCTCGGTTGGCGTTTGCTGAGTACGGCGGCCGGTATGCGCTGTTGCAGGCGCAGGCCACTGATTTGGGGAACACGGTCGTGTTCGCGGCGTTGGGGGCCGGTGGTGAGTTGCATGTGTTGGATGAGGAGGCGGCGACGGATCCGGGGGCTGTGGCCGCGTATCTCGCCGAGCACGGGATCGATTTCTTGAAGATCGTCCCGTCGCACCTGGCAGCGTTGTCGAGCGCCGACGGCGTGGAGCCGTTGCTTCCGGCGCGGGCGCTGGTTCTAGGCGGTGAAGCGACATCTCCGGCGCTGGCCGGACAGCTGCTCGCGGCGGCCAGCGACCGTGCGATGGTCAACCACTATGGGCCGACGGAAACCACGATCGGTGCGCTGGCCGGGCCGTTCGACGCGCACGACGTGGCCGCGGGGCGGGTGCCGGCAGGGACGGCCGTGGCCGGAACGAGGGTGTTCGTGTTGGATGCGGGGCTGCGTCCGGTTCCGCCCGGGGTCGCGGGCGAGTTGTACGTCGCCGGTGCCCAGCTGGCGCGCGGCTACATGGGTCGCAGTGCTCTGACGGGCGAGCGGTTCGTGGCCTGCCCGTTCGGCACTGGTGAGCGGATGTATCGGACCGGGGACCTGGCGCGGTGGCTGGGTGATGGTCGGATACAGATTCTGGGCCGGGCGGACGATCAGGTGAAGGTCCGCGGCTTCCGGGTCGAGCCCGGCGAGGTCGCGGCGGTGCTCGCCACGTGCCCGGGGGTGTCTCAGGCCGCCGTGGTTGCTGACGCCGGCAGCTTGACCGCCTACGTGGTCCCCGCCGACATCGCCGGCGCCGACTCCCTGGCCGCGTCGGTGAGGGCATTCGCGGGACAGCGTCTGCCGGAGTACATGGTGCCGTCGGCAGTGGTGGCGCTGGACGTCCTCCCGCTGACCTCGAACGGCAAACTCGACCGCAGAGCACTGCCGGCTCTCGACCGCGCCGCCTCCGGCTCGCGGGCGCCGTCGACGCTCCGCGAGGAGCTGCTGTGCCAGGTCTTCGCTGAAGCGGTCGGCCGGGACTCGGTTGGGGTCGACGACGACTTCTTCGCCCTGGGCGGCCACTCGCTGCTCGCGGTACGCCTGGTCTCGCGGATCCGGGTCGTGCTCGGCATCGAGGTCACGGTCCGCACTCTGTTCGACTGCCCGACGGTGGCCACACTGGCAGCCCGTCTGGAGCAGGCCAGCCCGGCCCGCGTGGCGTTGACGGCGCGCGCGCTCCCGGAGCGGGTGCCGCTGTCGTTCGCGCAGCGACGGCTGTGGTTCCTGACCCAGTTGGACGGCCCTGGTCCGACCTACAACATCCCGATGGTCAGTCGGCTGTCGGGAGAACTGGACCGCGACGCGCTGGCGGCCGCTTTCGGCGACGTCCTGGAGCGGCACGAGGTCCTGCGCACGGTGTTCCACGTCGTCGACGGCGAGCCGTACCAGCGGGTGCTGGCACAGGCCGAGGCCGAACGGATCCTCGAGGTCGTCGAAGCCTCATCGGCCACGGTGGAGCAAGGCGTCGAAGCGGTGGCCGCCCATCCGTTCGACGTCTCGTCCGAAGTGCCGGTGCGCGCGGTGCTGTTCGCACTCGGCGACGACGAGTACGTGCTGGCGGTCGTGCTCCACCACATCGCCTCGGACGGTTGGTCGGCGGCGGTCCTGACCCGGGACTTCAGCGAGGCCTACGCGGCGCGCTGTCAGCGCGAGGCTCCGACCTGGGAGCTGTTGCCGGTGCAGTACGCGGACTTCGCGGTGTGGCAGCGAGAGTTGCTGGGCTCGGACAACGACCCGGACAGCTTGGCGTCCCGGCAGGTGGACTACTGGCGCCAGGCGCTGGCCGGCTCTCCGGTGGAGCTGCCGCTGCCGGTCGACCGGCAGCGGCAGCCGATGCCCTCGCAGCGCGGGCACTCGTCGGCTTTCGAAGTCCCTGCCGATGTGCATGCCCGCCTGGCGGATCTCGCTCGATCGCGGGGCGTGACGTCGTTCATGGTGCTGCAGAGCGCTTTGGCGGTCCTGCTGTCCCGGCTCGGCGCCGGGACCGACATCCCGATCGGCGTCGCCACGGCCGGGCGCGTGGACGCCGCGCTGGACGACCTGGTCGGGTTCTTCGTCAACACCTTGGTGCTGCGTACCGACCTTTCCGGGAACCCCACGCTGACCGAGGTGCTGGACCGCGTGCGGGACACGGCGCTGGCCGGGTTCGACCACCAGGACGTGCCGTTCGAGCGCCTCGTCGAGGAACTGGCACCGGAGCGCTCCCTATCCCGGCACCCGCTGTTCCAGGTGATGCTGACGCTGCAGAACAGCGCCCAGGACGGCCTGCGGCTGCCGGGCGCGCGGGCCGAAGCCGTCCGGTACGCGGCGGCGAAGTTCGACCTGGACGTGACGGTGGAGGAGGTGTTCGACGCCGACGGCCGTCCGGCGGGGCTGCGCGGCGCGGTGATCGGCGAGGCCGATCTCTTCGAGCCGGGCACGGTGGCGCAGCTGGCGGAACGGTTCGTGCGCGTGCTCGATGGCATGGCGCAGGACACGTCGACACGGGTCAGCGCCGTGGAACTGCTCGCGGACTCCGAGCTCGAACGGATCCTGGTCGACTGGAACGCCACCGACGCCGACGTGCCGGTGGCCACCGTGCCGGAGCTGTTCGCGGTGCAGGCGGCCCGGCGGCCGGAGGCGGTCGCGGTCACGGCCGGCGGTCAGGAGCTGACGTACGCGCAGCTCGATGCCAGCTCGAACCGTCTGGCCAGGTTCCTGATCAGTCTGGGTGTCGGCCCCGACCGGACCGTGGCGTTGTGCCTGCCGCGCGGCCTGGATCTGGTGGTGGCGCTGCTGGCGGTGCTCAAGTGCGGTGGCGCGTACACCGTGATCGACCCGGCGTACCGGTCGCAGCGCGTGGCCGTCGTGCTGGCCGACGTGGCACCCGTGGTGGTGCTGGCCGCGCAGGACTGCGTCGATGTCCTGCCGTCGAACGCGCCGACGCTGCTGCTGGACGGAGTGGACGTCTCGCAATTCGCGGCGGATCCGGTCACGGACGTGGACCGGTTGGCGGCTCTGCTTCCGGCCCACACCGCCTACATCGTGTACACCTCGGGCTCGACCGGACAGCCGGTGGGCGTCGCGGTGTCGCACACCGGCATCGCGTCCTTCGCGGCCGGCCACGCCGATCTGGTCGGGGTCTCCGGCGCAGACCGGGTGGCCCAGTTCGCCTCGGCGGGGTTCGACACCTTCGGCTGGGAGTGGGTCATGGCCCTCCTGCAGGGGGCCGCGTTGGTGGTGGTCCCGGAAGAGGCTCGTCTGGGCCCTCCGCTGGCGCGCTTCCTGACGGAACAGGCGATCTCCGTGGCGACCCTTCCGCCCGCCGTCCTGAGTTCGGTCGACGCGGCGACGGTGGCGAACACCGTCCGGGTGATCGCGGCCGGGGAGGCGCTGACGACGAAGGTGATGGCCTCCTGGTCCACGGACCGGGTGATGTTCAACTCCTACGGCCCTTCGGAGACGACCGTGGACGCCACGCTGTGGCGCTGCGAGCCGTCGAGCGCCCGGGTGCTGATCGGCGGCCCGGTGTTGAACACGGCCGTGTTCGTACTCGACGACGCCTTGCGCCCGACGCCTCCGGGATCGGTCGGAGAGCTCTATCTGTCCGGTATCGGGCTGGCCCGGGGCTATCTCCGGCAGGCGGGCCTGACCGCGGAGCGGTTCGTGGCCAACCCGTTCGCCGGGTTCGGCCAGCGCATGTACCGGACCGGCGATCTGGTCCGGTGGACCCACGAGGGGGCGATGGAGTTCGTCGGACGGGCCGACGGCCAAGTCAAGATCCGGGGAATCCGCGTCGAACCCGGCGAGGTGCGGGCGGTGGTGTCCGCGCATCCCGCGGTCGACCAGGCCGTAGTGATCGTCCGGGAGGACACGCCAGGCGACAAGCGCCTGGTCGCCTACGTGGTCTCGGACGGCGACTGCGATCCGGCCGCCGTACGCGCGTTTGCCGCGGAACGGCTGCCGGAATACATGGTGCCGTCGGCCGTGGTGCTGCTGGATGCGATCCCGCTGACGGTGAACCGGAAACTGGACCACTCCGCCCTGCCCGCCCCTGAGTACTCGGCTTCGGCCGGATCGAGAGGGCCCGCCACTGTGCACGAGGAGCTGTTGTGCCGGGCGTTCGCCGACGTGATCGGTCTGGACGCAGTCGGCGTCGACGACAACTTCTTCGCCCTGGGCGGCCACTCGCTGCTGGCGGTGCGGCTCATATCCCGCATCCGGGCCGTCCTGGGCGTTGAAGTTACTCTCAGGACCGTGTTCCAGAACCCGACGGTCTCGGCACTTGCCGGTCAGTTGGGACAGTCGGGTACCGCGCGGACGGCGTTGACGGCGCGGGATCGTCCGTCGCGGGTGCCGCTGTCGTTCGCGCAGGGCCGCCTCTGGTTCCTTGGGCAGTTGGAAGGCCCGACCTCGACCTACAACATCCCGGTGGCCTTGCGCATGTCCGGGCGGATCGATCCGGAGGCGCTGGGCGCCGCGCTGCGGGACGTCATCGGCCGTCACGAAGTCCTGCGGACCATGTTCCCCGTCGTCGACGACGAGCCTTCCCAGCTGATCCTTGCGGCCGACAGCGTCGACTGGCAGCTGACCACGACAGTGTTCGACGAAGCCGACCAGCTGGAAGCCGCAGTCGCCCGGGCCGGTACCGAGCCGTTCGACCTGGCGGTCGACCTGCCGATTCGGGCATCGCTGCTCACCGCCGACGACGACCACGTCCTGGTGGTGGTGCTGCACCACATCGCCTCCGACGGCTGGTCCGCGGCCGTTCTGGTTCGGGACGTGTCGGTGGCGTACGCCGCCCGGGTCGCCGGGGAGGTCCCGCAGTGGGCTGATCTGCCGGTGCAGTACGCGGACTTCGCGCTGTGGCAGCGGGATGTGCTGGGTTCGCCGTACGACCCGGAAAGCGTCCTGTCGCGGCAGCTGAGGCATTGGCGTGAGGCACTCGCCGGCCTGCCGCAGGAGCTGGAGCTCCCTGTCGACCGGGCACGTCCGGCGGTGACGTCGAATCGCGGTGGCAACGTCGAGCTGGCGATCCGGGCGGATCTGCACGCCCGACTGGCGCTGCTCGCCCGGCAGCAGGGCGTGACGATGTTCATGGTGCTGCACGCGGCGCTGGCGGTGCTGCTCGGCAAGCTGGGAGCCGGCACCGACATCCCGGTCGGCTCCCCGGTCGCCGGACGCACAGATGAGGCGCTGGACGATCTGGTCGGTTTCTTCGTCAACACCCTGGTGCTGCGTACCGACCTGTCCGGCGACCCCGACTTCCTGGAGGTGCTGGCGCGGGTGCGGGAAGCCGGGCTGTCCGCGCTTGAGCACCAGGACGTGCCGTTCGAGCAGCTCGTGGAGGATCTGGCGCCGGAGCGCTCACTGGCCCGGCACCCTCTGTTCCAGGTGATGCTGACCGTGCAGAACACCACCGAGGCCAGACTCGACCTAGTCGGCTTGACCACCGACGTCGTGATCCGGGACGCCGGGACGGCGAAGTTCGATCTGGCGCTGACGGTGACGGAGACCGTCGACGAGTCGGGTGCCGCGGCTGGTCTGCACGGAGCCGTGACGTACTCGGCCGACCTCTTCGACGTCGAGACGGCACGTCTTCTGACGCGCCTGTTCGTGGCAGTGCTGGACGCGATGGTCTCCGATCCCGCACAGCGCATCGGCGCTCTGACGATTCTGGAGCCCGCCGAACGGCACAGAGTCCTGACCGAGTGGAACGACACGGGTGCCGGGGCGTCGGAGCTGGTGCCGGAGCTCTTCGCGGGGCAGGCGGCGCTGACGCCGGACGCGGTCGCCGTCGTGTGCGGCGGTGTGCGGCTGACGTATGCCCAGGTGGACGAGCGCTCGGCGCGGCTGGCGCACCGGTTGCGGGCGTTGGGCGTCGGTCCGGAGTCGACGGTGGCGACGGCGCTTCCGCGCGGCGTCGACCTGATCGTGGCGGTGTGGGCGATCTGGCGGGCCGGCGGGGCAGTGGTGCCGCTGGACGTCGAGCATCCGGCCGAACGGCTCGGCACTCTGATCGCGGACTGCCGGGCCTCGGTCCTAGTGGGCTCCTCCGAGGTCTTGGACGAACTGCCGACCGGCCGCGTGGTCACCATCGCGCTGGACGATCCGGCGACGGCCCGCGCGGTGGCGGCGTGTCCGGACCGGGCACCGGCGCTGGCGGCGGACGCCAGGGGACTAGCCTACGTGATCTTCACTTCGGGATCGACGGGCCAGCCGAAGGGCGTGGGGGTTTCGCACGGGGCTCTAGCGGCCTACGCCGGCTGGGCGGTGCGCGAGTACCCGTTGTCAGACGGAACCGTGCTGCACTCCTCGATCGCGTTCGACCTGACACTGACCAGCCTGGTACTGCCGTTGCTGGTCGGCGGCGCGATCACGATCTCGGTCGAAGGCGGCGTGCAGGGCTTGGCCGAAACAATCTCCGCGGGCGGCCGGTTCGGAATGGCGAAGGTGGTGCCCGGACACCTGCTGGTGCTCGGCAAGATGCTGGACGCCGCCGAGCTGGAATCCGCCGCCCGATGCTGGGTGGTCGGAGGGGAGGCACTGCCTCCGGCCACGGTCGCCGATCTGCTGGCCGCCGTCCCGGATGCCGTGCTCGTGAACGAGTACGGGCCCACCGAGGCCACCGTCGGCTGCTGCACCTTCACGGTGGACGCGGCGACGACTGTGCTGGCCACGGCGGTACCGATCGGCCGCCCGACCCCCGGAACCCGGCTGTACGTGCTCGACGACCGGCTCTCCCCGGTACCGCCGGGCGTTGCCGGGGAGCTGTACATCGCCGGATCCCAGCTCGCCCGCGGCTACGTCGGCCGTCCCGGTCTGACCGGTGAGCGGTTCGTCGCCTGTTCGTTCGCCGCCGGGGAGCGGATGTACCGCACCGGCGACCGGGCCCGCCGGCTCCCGGACGGGCAGCTAATGTTCCTGGGCCGCGCCGACGAGCAGGTGAAGATCCGCGGGTTCCGCATCGAGCCCGGTGAGATCACCTCGGTCCTCGCGACGCATCCCGGTGTCGGTCAAGCGGCGGTCATCGCCCGCGAAGACGTCCCGGGAGACAAGCGCATGGTTGCCTACGTGGTCGCCTACGCGCCCGACGACCCCGCTGCCCTGACCGCCTCAGTCAAGGCCTACGCCGCGCAACGCCTGCCCGAACACCTGGTCCCCACGGCCGTTGTGCTGCTCGAGGCCCTGCCGACGACCGCGAACGGCAAACTCGACCGCAAAGCCCTGCCGGCCCCCGAGGCGACGGTGCCCACCACCTCGCGTGGGCCGTCCAACGAGCGCGAAGAACGACTCTGCCAAGCCTTCGCCGAAGTCCTCGGCCTGCCCTCGGTCGGCGTCGACGACGACTTCTTCGCGCTCGGCGGCCACTCGCTACTCGCACTGCGCCTGGCCGCCCGGATCCGCGCTGCCGCCGGCGTCGACTTCGGAATCCGAACCCTGTTCCAGAACCCCACGGCGGCCGCACTCGCCGCTCTCATCGATTCTCAGAAGCCGGCGAGACCGGCACTACGGCCCATGCGCCGGCAAGAGGAGTCGTCCTGATGATCCCGTTGTCTTTCGCCCAGCGTCGTCTGTGGTTCCTGAACCAGTTGGAAGGGCCGAGCCCGACCTACAACATCCCCGTGCTCGTCAGGCTGACCGGGGAAGTGGATCGCGACGCGCTGGCGGCTGCTTTCGGCGATGTCCTGGAGCGGCACGAGGTCCTGCGCACTGTGTTCGATGTCGTCGACGGCGAGCCGTACCAGCGGATCCTCGACCCGTCCGAGGCCGGCCGCGGCCTGGAGACCGTCGACGTCCACCGAACGGAACTGGCTGCGGCCGTCGAGGCGGTGGCCGCGCACGGCTTCGACCTCTCCGCCGAGACGCCGGTGCGCGCAGTGCTGTTCTCGTGCGGCCCGGACGACCACGTGCTGGCGGTGGTGGTGCATCACGTCGCTTCCGACGGCTGGTCGTCCGGGATCCTGGCCCGGGACTTCGGCCAGGCCTACTCGGCGCGTCGGCAGGGCGGGCAGCCCGGCTGGGAACCGTTGCCGGTGCAATACGCGGACTTCGCGTTGTGGCAGCGGGAGGTACTGGGCTCGGAGGACGACCCGGACAGTGTCCTCTCAGAGCAGATGGGCTACTGGCGCCAGGAGCTGGCCGGGATCCCGACCGAACTGGACCTGCCGTTCGACCGGCCGCGTCCGACGGTGGCCTCGTACGAGGGGCACCGTGTCGAGTTCGCCGTCCCCGCCGACCTGCACGCCGGTCTCACGGAACTCGCGCGGGCCCGAGGCGTGACACCGTTCACCGTGCTGCAGACCGCGCTGGCGATGCTGCTCGGCAAACTCGGCGCCGGCACCGACATCGTCATCGGCTCACCGGTCGCCGGCCGGATCGACGAGCGACTCGACGACATGGTCGGGTTCTTCGTCAACACCCTGGTGCTGCGGACCGACCTGTCCGGCGACCCGACCGTGGCCGAACTGCTGGACCGGGTTTGGAACAGCAGCCTGGCCGGCTTGGAGCACCAGGACGTGCCGTTCGAGCGTCTGGTGGAGGAGCTGGCCCCAGAGCGCTCGCTGTCCCGGCACCCGCTGTTCCAGGTGATGCTGAACGTCCAGCAGCCCGACGGTCCCGGTCTCGAGCTGGAGGGCGCCCGGGTGGCGGCTTTCTCCTCCGCCGCGACGTCCGACCAGGCTGCGAAGTTCGACCTGGAGTTCTCGGTGCACCAGACGTTCGCCCACGATGGCGGCCCGGCCGGGCTGCGCGGTGCGGTGATCGGCGCGGCCGACATGTTCGACCGCGAGACAGTGGCCTGGTTCGCGCGACGCTTCGTGCGAGTGGTGGAGCAAACGGTCGGCGACGCCTCGTCGCGGCTCAGCACCGTGAAGGTGCTGCATGAGTCCGAGCGTCGCCGGATGATGCTCGACTGGAACGACACCGCGGTTGAGACGCCGGCCTGGACGCTGCCGGAGATGTTCGCCGCGCAGGCGGCGCGGACCCCGGACGCACCGGCGGTGATATTCGAAAGCGCTGAGATGTCCTACGCGGAGCTGGATGCCCGCGCGAACCGTTTGGCGCGGCTGCTGATGGCCCGTGGGGTGGGACCGGAGTCCGTGGTGGGCGTCTGCCTCCAGCGTGGCGCCGACCTGCTGGTGGCGGTGCTGGGCGTGCTCAAGGCCGGCGGCGCCTATCTGCCGCTGGATCCCGAGAACCCGGTCGACCGTCTGGCAGTGATGGTGTCCGACGCCGCCGCGGGGTGGGTTGTCACGTCGGCCGCATTGGTGGACTTCGTGTCGGACGGCGTGGATTCCGTCGTGATGGACGATGCCACGGCGCAGTCGGAACTGGCCGCGCTGCCGGCCTCCGCACCAGCCGTGGCGGTGCTCGGGGCGAATCCGGCCTATGTGATGTTCACGTCGGGCTCCACGGGTCGGCCGAAGGGCGTGGTGGTACCGCACGCCGGGATCGTGAACCGGCTGGAGTGGATGCGGAGCGGATACGCCCTCGGGGCCGGCGACAGGGTGCTGCACAAGACCCCGTTCGGCTTCGACGTGTCGGTGTGGGAGCTGTTCTGGCCCCTGACGGTCGGCGCCGCGCTGGTCGTGGCACGGCCCGGCGGGCACCGCGACCCGGCTTACCTGACCGACCTCATGGCGTCCGAGCGGGTGTCCGCCGCCCACTTCGTGCCGTCGATGCTTGAGGTGTTCCTGGCCGACCCGGGTGCAGTGGCCGCTGGCCGGACCTTGCGGCGCGTTGTGTGCTCGGGCGAGGCGCTGCCGGGCAGTTTGCGAGACCGGTTTTTCCAGTTGCTGCCGGACACCGCGCTCGACAACCTGTACGGGCCAACCGAGGCGTCGGTGGAAGTTACGGCTCGACGATGCGACCCGGCCGACACCGGCGCGGTTCCGATTGGCGCACCGGTCGCCAACGCGCGGGTGTACGTGCTCGACAGGCATCTGCGACCGGTGCCGCCCGGCATCGCTGGCGAGCTGTACCTGGCCGGCGTGCAGCTGGCACGCGGCTATGCGAGTCGGCCCGCGCTGACCGGCGAGCGGTTCGTCGCCTGTCCGTTCGCTTCCGGGGAGCGGATGTACCGCACCGGGGACCGGGTGCGATGGCTGCCCGACGGGCAGGTCGAGTTCCTCGGCCGCCTCGACGAGCAGGTGAAGATCCGCGGGTTCCGGATCGAGCCCGGCGAGGTGCAGGCCGTGGTGGCCTCCATGACGGGCGTCGGACAGGCTGCGGTCGTCGCGCGCGACGACGCGCCCGGCGGCCTGCGTCTCGTCGCCTATGTCGTGGCAGTCGACGGCGAGTGCGATCCCGCCGCCGTCCAGGCCTTCGCCGCGAAGCGGCTGCCGGAGTACATGGTTCCGTCGGCGGTGGTGGTGCTCGACGAGCTGCCGTTGACCCGCAACGGGAAACTGGACCGCCAGGCCCTCCCGGCGCCGGCCCACTCGGCCTCGGCCAGCTCGCGGCCGCCTTCCACGCTCCGCGAGGAGCTGCTCTGCCGGGCGTTCGCCGAGGTCCTCGGCCTGGACTCGGTGGGCGTCGACGACGACTTCTTCGCGCTCGGCGGCCACTCCCTGCTCGCCGTGCGGCTGGCCGCTCGGATCCGCGCCGGCCTCGGCGTCGAGATCGGCATCAGGGCCCTGTTCGAGGCTCCGACGGTCTCGGCGCTGATCGCCCACGTGCCACAGGAGGGCGACGTCAGGGCGGCGCTGACGGCGCGGGAGCGTCCTGACCGGATCCCGCTGTCGCCGGCGCAGCGCCGACTGTGGTTCATCGGCCAGGCCGAGGGAACCGACCCTGTATACAACATCCCCACGGTCACGCGTATGTCCGGCGACCTGGACTGCGCCGCGCTCGCCGCCGCCCTGCGGGACGTGGTGGAGCGGCACGAGGTGCTGCGGACGGTGTTCGAGGTCGTCGACGGTGAGCCGTACCAGCGCGTCGTAGAGCTGTCCGAGTCCGGATGGGCGGTGGAGGTCGTCGACGCCACCGAGGCCACTTTGGCCGACACAGAGCGGGCCGTCGCCGAGCTGTCCGCGCACCGGTTCGACCTGTCCTCCGAGCTCCCGGTGCGAGCAGCGCTGTTCACGCTCGGCGCTGATGAGCACGTCCTCGCGGTCGTCATGCACCACATCGCCTCCGACGGCTGGTCGGCGGAGGTCCTGGCCCGCGACGTCTCGGCCGCCTACGCAGCCAGGGCGGCCGGGCGGACGCCATCATGGCACGACCTGCCGGTCCAGTACGCCGACTTCGCGCTGTGGCAGCAGGACGTGCTGGGCTCCGAGGACGATCCCGACAGCGTCCTGACCCGCCAGCTGGGCTACTGGCGCGACGCCTTGTCCGGGGCCCCGGAAGAGCTCGAGCTGCCGGTCGACCGCGCCCGGCCGGCGGCGGCGTCGCACCGCGGCCGCTCGGAGTCGTTCACCGTTCCCGCCGACGTGCACGCCCGGCTGGCCGAAGTGGCACGAGCGCACGCGGTGACGCCGTTCATGGTGCTCCAGACGGCCCTGGCGGTCCTGCTGGCCCGGCTCGGCGCCGGCGAGGACATCCCGATCGGGACAGCGATCGCCGGCCGCACCGACGAGGGACTGCACGACTTGGTCGGGTTCTTCGTCAACACCCTGGTGCTGCGTACCGACCTGTCCGGCGACCCGACCATGGCCGAGCTGCTGGACCGGGTCCGCCGGACGAGCCTGGCCGGTCTGGACCATCCGGATGTGCCGTTCGAGCGCCTGGTGGAGGAGCTGGCCCCGGAGCGCTCGCTGTCCCGCCACCCGCTGTTCCAGGTCATGCTGACCATCCAGCAGCACGGCCGGACCGGACTGGCCCTCCCGGGGATCGCCTTCGAGGGCTTCACTCCGGATGCCGACGCCGGCGAGGCAGCGAAATTCGACCTGCACTTCTCGATGCGCGAGGCGTTCGACGCCGCAGGACATCCCGCCGGCCTGATCGGCGCGGTCGTCGGTGCCGCGGACCTCTTCGACGCCGAGACGGTCACACAGTTCGCCCGGCGTTTCGTCCGCGTGCTCGACCAGGTGGTCACGGACACGGCGGCGCGTGTCGGTGCTGTCGCCGTGACCGACGCCACCGAGGTCGACCGGATTCTGCGCGGGTGGAACGACACCGCGCTGGACCTGCCTGACGTGACCGTGTCGGAGCTGTTCGCCGCGCAGGCCACACGCACCCCGGCCTCGACGGCAGTAGTGACCGAGACCGATGAGATCACCTACGCGGAACTGGACGCGCGCGCGAACAGCCTCGCCCGGCTGCTCATCTCCCGGGGTGTGGAGCGCGGATCGCGCGTGGTGGTGGCGCTGCCACGATCGGTGGAACTGCACGTGGCGCTGCTGGGCGTCTGGCGCGCCGGAGCCGCGTACGTGCCGGTCGACGCGGAGTACCCGCCGGAGCGGATCGCGTACGTCATGGAAGACGCGACGCCGGCCCTCGTGCTGACCGACCTGGCGACGGCCGGGGCACTGCCCGACGTGGGCGTGCCGCAGCTGTGCCTGGATGAGTCGGAGGTGGCAGCCGGGCTTGCGCTGACGGCGTCGGCGCCGCTCACCGACGCCCAGCGCGGCGGGCCACTGTCACCTGTTCTTCCGGCGTACTCGATCTACACGTCCGGATCGACGGGACGGCCCAAAGGCGTCGTGATCTCCCAGGGCAACCTTGCCAACTTCCTGATCGACATGACCAACCGGCTCCCGTTGACCGAGCAGGACACCTGGCTCGCGATCACCACCGTCTCCTTCGACATGGCGGTGCCCGAACTATACGTCCCGCTGCTGACCGGCGCGCGCCTCGTCATGGCCGCCCGCCGCACCGTCCTGGACCCGGTGGAGCTGGTCCGGGTCCTGCTCCGGCACCGGGTGACGGTGCTGCAGGCTACGCCGTCGCTGTGGCGCGCCGTGCTCGCCGAGCATCCCGACGGCATCGCCGGGCTGCCGCCGCTGCGGGTGCTCGTCGGCGGCGAAGCGGTGCCGGGGCACCTGGCGCTGGAGCTGTCCGGTCTCGGCGAGGTGACGAACCTCTACGGCCCGACCGAGACCACGGTCTATTCGACGGCCGGCCCGGTAGATCCGGCGGTCGTGGCCGTCGGGGAACCGCCGATCGGCCGGCCGGTCGCGAACACTCAGGTCTACGTGCTCGACAGTGCACTGCGACCGGTGCCGGCCGGCGTCGCCGGGGACCTGTTCATCGCCGGCGCCGGAGTAGCGTCCGGCTACTGGAATCGGCCCGGCTTGACCGGCGAGCGGTTCGTGGCGTGCCCGTTCGGCGCTCCAGGTGAGCGCATGTATCGCACCGGGGACCGGTCCCGCTGGCTCGCAGACGGGCAGCTGATGTTCCTGGGCCGCGCCGACGAGCAGGTGAAGATCCGCGGCTTCCGGATCGAACCGGGCGAGGTGGCGGCGGCGGCGGCCGCGCACCCCGGGGTCGCCGAGGCCGCGGTCGTGGCCCGCGAGGACATGCCCGGCGACAAGCGGCTGGTCGCGTACGTGGTGTCGAACGGCACGGACGCCGGGGACGCGGACGCCGAGCTCGCAGGCTCCGTCCGCCGGCTCGCGGCTGAACGCCTTCCCGCCTACATGGTGCCCTCGGCGGTCGTCGTGCTTGACGCACTGCCGCTGACGCCCAACGGGAAACTGGACCGCAGGGCCCTGCCGGCACCGCAGTACACGCTCACTGTCGGGCGGGCACCGTCCACACCGCGTGAGGAGTTGCTGTGCGGGGTGTTCGCCGAGGTGCTCGGCGTGCCCTCGGTCGGCGTGGACGACGACTTCTTCGGCCTCGGGGGGCACTCGCTGCTGGCGGTTCGCCTGGTGTCCAGGATCCGTGCCACCCTCGGGGTCGACGTGAGCATCCGGACTCTGTTCGAGAACCCCACTGTCGCCGGTCTGACGGCGCACACAGCCGCGGCTGGCCCGGCACGGGTCGGGCTGGAGGCTCGCGAGCGTCCCGACCTGATCCCGCTGTCCCACTCGCAGCGCCGACTGTGGTTCATCGACCAGCTGACCGGGCCGAGCACCACCTACAACGTGTCCGCGGGCCTCCGGTTGAACGGGCCGGTGGACCGGGACGCCCTCGGCGTCGCGCTGCACGACGTCGTCGCCCGGCACGAGGTGCTGCGGACGATGTTCGGGGCGGTGGCCGGCGAGCCGTACCAGCGGGTCGTCGATCTGGCCGAGTCCGGCTGGGACCTGGAGGTCGTCCAGACCTCCGAGGCCGACCTGGAGCGGGACGTCGAAGTGGTGCTCGGGCACGAGTTCGACCTGGCCCGGGAGCTGCCGATTCGCGCGGTCCTGTTCGCCCTCCGGCCGAACGCCCACGTCCTGGTGGGAGTCATGCACCACATCGCCTGCGACGGCTGGTCGCTGCGCGTGCTCGGCGCCGACTTCGAGACCGCCTACGCGGCCCGGAGCAATGGCCGGTCTCCGGAGTGGGAGACGCTGCCCGTCCAGTACGCGGATTACGCGGTCTGGCAGCAGGAACTTCTGGGCTCCGCGGACGACCCGGAGAGCCTGATGTCCCGGCAGCTCGCGTACTGGCGCGAGGCGCTGGCCGGCGTCCCGGCCGAGCTCGACCTCCCGACCGACCGATCGCGTCCGGCCGCCCCGGTCAGCCGCGGGTACCGTGGCGACTTCGATGTCTCGGCGGACCTGCACGCCCGGCTCCTGGAAGTGGCGCGCTCGCGTGGCGTGACCCTCTACATGCTGGCCCAGGCCGCCGTGGCGGTCATGCTGTCGCGGCTGGGCGCCGGGACGGACATCCCGATCGGCGTGCCGACTGCCGGCCGCGCCGACGTGGCGCTCGACGATCTCGTCGGGTTCTTCGTCAACACCCTGGTGTTGCGCACCGATCTGTCCGGCGATCCAACGCTGGCCGAGGTGATGGACCGGGTGCGGGAGCGCGCCCTGGCCGGCTTCGACCACCAGGACGTGCCCTTCGAGCGCGTCGTCGAGGAGGTCGCGCCTCGGCGCGCCTCGGGCCGCAATCCGCTGATCCAGGTCGTGGTCACGGCCGCGGTGGACGCCAACGCCATGGACCTGGCGCGCGTCGGGAGCGAGCGCGTCGACGTCGGCCTGCTGGAGGTGAAGTTCGATCTCGACATCGTGGTGGGGCAGGTGTTCGGCGACTCCGGCGCCCCGGCCGGCATCCACGGTGCGCTGTACGGCGCCGCAGACTTGTTCGACCCGCAGACGGTCGCCGGCCTGGCGGTCCGTCTCGAGCGGGTGCTGGAGTGCTTCGCCGACGATCCCGGGGCGCGGGTGAGCGAGATCGACATCCTGCGGCATTCCGAGCTGGACCAGGTGCTGGCCGAGTGGAACGACACCGGCGCCGAGGTGCCGGTGGCAGCGGTGCCGGAGCTGTTCAGGGCGCAGGCGGCGCGGACGCCGGATGCGGTCGCGCTGGTCGGTGCCGGCGGCGAGGTCACCTATCGCGAGTTGGACGCGCGGTCGGACCGGCTGGCCCGGTTCCTGATCGGGCAGGGTGCGGGCCCCGACCGGGTGATCGCGACGGCCCTACCGCGGGGCGTCGACCTAGTGGTGGCGCTCCTCGGCGTGCTGAAGTCGGGTGCGGCGTGTCTGCCGGTCGACACCGCGCTGCCGGCCGACCGGGTCGCGTTCATGATGGCGGACGCGGAGGCCGTGTACGTCCTCGATGAGCTTCCCGCAGCCGTCCTCGCCGACGACGCGGCGGACGGGGCCGTGCGGTTGCCGGCGGTGGCGCCGGACCAGCTCGCGTATGTCATCTACACGTCTGGTTCCACCGGGCGGCCGAAGGGCGTGGCGGTCTCGCACCGCGGCGTGGGCGCCCTGGTCGCGGCCCAGGCCGAGCGGTTCGGGATCGACGGCGCCTCGCGCGTGCTGCAGTTCGCGTCGGTCGGGTTCGACGCGGCGGCGGCCGAGATACTGGTCACGCTGTGTTCGGGTGCTGTTTTGGTGGTGGCGTCCGCGGAGGACCTGCTGCCTGGTGCGGCGCTGGCGGCCACTGCGGACCGGTTCGGGGTGACCCATGCGACGCTGCCGCCAGCCGTGCTGGCTGCGATGGCTCCGCGCGAGCTGGCGTCAGTGTCGACGGTGGTCTCGGCCGGCGAGGCGCTGGACAGCAAGGTAGCCGAGCGGTGGTCGTCGGGCCGACGGCTGATCAACGCCTATGGCCCCACCGAGACGACCGTGTGCGCGACGATGAGCGCGCCGCTGGCGCCCGGGGAGCAGCCGGTGATCGGGCGGGCGGTGTCCGACAGCAAGGTGTTTGTGCTGGACGCGTTCCTCAAGCCGCTGCCGGCGGGCGTCGGTGGCGAGCTGTACGTGGCCGGGGCGGGGCTGGCCCGCGGCTATCTGGGGCAAGCGGGTCTGACCGGCGAGCGGTTCGTGGCGAACCCGTTCGACACCGGGCAGCGGATGTACCGGACCGGTGACCGGGCCCGGTGGACGCCCGACGGCCGCCTGATGTTCCTGGGCCGTGCGGACGAGCAGGTGAAGATCCGCGGGTTCCGCATCGAACCGGGCGAGGTTCGGGCCGTTGTAGCCGCGGTGCCCGGCGTGGAGCAGGCCGCAGTCAACGCCCGAGAGGACACGCTGGGGGACAAGCGTCTGGTCGCATACGTCGTGGCCACCGACGGCGACCAGTCGGCCGCCGCTAAGTCAGCACTCGTCGAATCCGTCCGGTCGTCCGTGGCCTCCCGGCTGCCCGGCTACATGATGCCCTCGGCCGTCGTGGTGCTCGACGCGCTGCCGGTCACGCCGAACGGAAAGCTCGATCATCGAGCCCTGCCCGTCCCTGACTACGGCGCCGCCACGGGACTGCGTGGCCCGACCACGCCGCGTGAGGAACTTCTGTGCGAGGCCTTCGCCGAGGTTCTCGGCCTGGACTCGGTGGGCCTCGACGACGACTTCTTCGCCCTCGGCGGGCACTCGCTGCTCATCGTCCGGCTGGTGGAGGTGCTGCGCTCGCGTGGAGTGACGGTATCGGTGCGCGCGCTGCTCGACACCCCGACCGTGGCCGGACTGGCCGCGGCGGCGGGCCGCGATTCCGTCGCCGTGCCGCCGAACCTGATCCCGGCGGACGCCGCCGCGATCACCCCGGAGATGCTGACGCTCGTCGGCCTGACGCAGGAGCAGATCGACACGATCGCGGCTGGGGTCGACGGCGGCGCGGCCAACATCGCCGATATCTACCCGCTGGCGCCGCTTCAGGAAGGAATGCTCTTCCACCACCTGCTCGCCGGAGACGGCCACGAGGACGCGTACGTGTCGCGTACGGTGCTGGAGTTCGACATCCGGACCCGGCTGGACGCTTTCGCCGCAGCCGTGCAGAAGGTCGTCGACCGACACGACATCTACCGCACTTCCATCGTCTGGGACGGACTCGACGAGGCGGTTCAGGTCGTGTGGCGCCGCGCCACGGTCCCAGTTGCCTACGTCGCCCCGGCTTCCGGAGCCGATCCGGCCGAGCGGTTGATCTCGACAGCGGAACCGACCATCGATCTGCATCGGGCACCGCTGCTTGACCTGTCGGCGACGACGGGCCCGGACGGTCGGGCGTGGCTACTGATCCGCGCGCACCACCTGCTGCAGGACCACCTCGGCCTGGAATCCGCCATCGCTGAGATCTTCGCGATCATGGCGGGGCGCGAGGCCGAGCTGGCCGAGCCGCTACCGTTCCGGGAGTTCGTGGGCACCACGCGGGCCGCCCGAGATCCGCTCGGCGACGAGCTGTTCTTCGCCGAGCTGCTGGCCGGCGTGGACGAGCCGACCGCGCCGTTCGGACTGCTGGACGTCCTGGGCGACGGGAGCGGCACGGTCCGCGGCCACGTCGGCCTGGGGCCGGAGCTCAGCGAGCGGATCCGGCAGGTCGCACGCCGGCTCGGGGTGAGCGCCGCGGTAGTGCTGCACGTCGCCTGGGCGCGTGCGCTGGCCGCGATGTCCGGGCGCTCGGACGTGGTGTTCGGAACCGTGCTGTCCGGCCGGCTGGACGCGGGCGCGGGTGCGGACCGGGTCGTGGGCCCGTTCATCAACACCCTGCCAGTACGGGTGCGGCTGGACGGCACCGGTGTGGTGGGCGCGGCGGCTGGGATGCGTGTCCAGCTGGCAGACCTGCTCGAGCGGGAGCAGGCGTCGCTGGCCGCAGCGCAGCGCGCCGCCGGGTTTGCTGGCGGGACTCCACTGTTCACCTGCCTGTTCAACTACCGGCACGGTACCCACTCGTCCGCGGAGAAGGGCCGCGAAGGGATCCGCGCCGACTCCACCCGGTCGCGCAACAACTATCCGCTGACGGTGTCGGTGGACGACGACGGCGAGTTGCTCGACGTCACGGTCGACGCGGTCGTCTCCGTCGACGCCGCGATGGTGGCCGAACTGATGCGTTCGACGGCGGCGAATCTGACCGGTGCGCTGGAAGCGGCGCTGGACGGCGGACCGGAGACGTCGTTGGGCGCCCTCGACATCGTCGATGACGACACGCGTCGACACGTGCTGACGCAATGGAACGGCACGGCCGGCCCGTTGACGCCTCCGACGCTCCTCGAGGCCTTCGCCGCTCAGGTGGCCCGGACCCCCGACGCTGTCGCGGTGGTGAGCTCCGGGGCGGAACTGAGCTATGCAGAGCTGGACGCCCAGGCCGACCGGCTGGCTCACCATCTGTACGGACTCGGTGTCGGCGCGGACAGCGTGGTGGGTCTGCGTCTTCCGCGAGGCTTGCGGACGATGGTAGGAATCCTCGGCGTCTGGAAGGCCGGGGCTGCGTATCTGCCCATTGATCCCGGACACCCGGCCGAGCGGATCGAGTTCATGCTCTCGGACAGCGGAGCCTCCGTCGTGGTGGACGACGCGATGGCCGCGACGGCGCTGGCAATGCCGCCGACGGCCGTGCCGCGGATCCGTTCGGCGCGCGACGGCCTGGCGTACGTCGTCTACACGTCGGGTTCGACGGGTCGCCCGAAGGGCGTGGGGGTCACTCAGGCCGGGTTGGCGAACTATCTGGCCTCGGTGCCGTCCCGTCTGGCGTTCGCCGAGAGGGGCGGCCGGTATGCGCTGCTGCAGGCGCAGGCAACCGACTTGGGGAACACGGTGGTGTTCGCGGCGCTGGCGGCCGGCGGCGAGTTGCACGTGCTGGACGAGCAGGCGGTGGCGGATCCGGCGGCTGTGGCCGCGTACCTCACCGAACACAGCATCGACTTCTTGAAGATCGTCCCGTCGCATCTGGCAGCGTTGGCGAGCGCTCAGGGAATCGAACCGCTGATTCCGGGGCGAGCGCTGGTCCTGGGCGGGGAGGCGACGCCGCCGGTGTTGGCGGCGCGGGTCCTTGCCGCCGCCGGTGATCGCGCGGTGGTCAACCACTACGGCCCGACGGAGACCACGATCGGTGTGCTGGCCGGGCAGCTCGACGGAGTGTGGCCGGTCGCCAACACGCGAGCGTTCGTGCTGGACGCCGGCCTATGCCCGGTTCCGCCGGGAGTGGCCGGCGAGTTGTACGTGGCCGGCGCCCAGTTGGCGCGCGGCTATGTGGGCCGTCCCGGTCTGACCGGTGAGCGGTTCGTGGCGTGCCCGTTCGATGCCGGCGAGCGGATGTATCGGACCGGCGATCTGGCACGGTGGCTGGCCGACGGCCGGATGGAGATCCTGGGCCGTGCGGACGATCAGGTGAAAGTCCGCGGGTTCCGGATCGAGCCGGGCGAGGTGGCGGCGGTGCTGTCCGGTCACCCAGGCGTATCGCAGGCTGCTGTGAGCGTCCGAGACGACGTCCTGATCGCCTACGTGGTTCCCTCCGACAGGGATGTGGCTCTGGCCGTCACTCTGAAGGACTTCGCCGCGCAACATCTGCCGGAACACATGGTGCCGTCGTCGGTGGTCCTGCTGGACGCCCTACCGCTGACCGCCAACGGCAAACTGGATCGCAAAGCCTTGCCTGCCGCGCAGTCGGACTTCAGCGCCCCGTCCGCCGCCGAAACCACTGCCGGAACCGGCTCGAGGACGCCGTCCACGCTCCGCGAGGAGCTGCTGTGCCAGGCGTTCGCTGACATCCTCGGTCTGGATTCGGTCGCCGTCGACGAGGACTTCTACGCCCTGGGCGGCCACTCGCTGCTCGCCATCCGGCTGATCTCCCGGATCCGCGCGGTCCTCGGAGTCGAGATGTCCATCAGGACCCTGCTCGAATTCCCGACCGTCGCAGGGCTGGCGGCCCAGCTGGGACAGGCCGGCCCGGCCCGCGTGGCACTGAAGGCGCGTGAGCTCCCCGAGCGGGTGCCGCTCTCCTACGCCCAGCGCCGGCTGTGGTTCGTTGCCCAGGTCGAAGGCCCGAGCCCGACCTACAACATCCCCATCGTCGTCAGGCTGACCGGGGAAGTGGACCGGTCTGCGCTCGCCGCGGCGCTGAACGATGTGCTGGAACGGCACGAGGTTCTGCGCACGGTGTTCGAGGTCATCGACGGCGAGCCGTACCAGCGGATCGTCGACCTGTCGGAGGCCGGCTGGGCGATGGAGGCCGTCGAGACCTCCGAAGGCGATCTGGACCGGTCCGTGGCGGAGGTCGCCGGGCACCGCTTCGATCTGTCGTCCGAGCTGCCGGTGCGCGCGGCGCTGTTCGCGCTGGGCGCCGACGAGTGCGTGCTTGCCGTGGCGGTGCATCACATAGCCTCCGACGGATGGTCGGCAGCACCGTTGGCGCGGGACTTCGGCCACGCCTACGAGGAGCGTTGCCAGGGCAGGGCGCCGAGCTGGGAGCCGTTGCCCGTGCAGTACGCGGACTTCGCGGTCTGGCAGAGGGAAGTGCTGGGATCGGACGATGACCCGGACAGCCTGGTGTCCCGGCAGATCGGCTACTGGCGGCAGGCGCTGGCCGGTTCTCCGGTGGAACTGCCTCTGCCGGTCGACCGTCCGCGGCTGGCGGCGCCTTCGCGCCGCGGCCACACAGCGGACTTCGAGGTGCCCGCCGAACTGCACGCCCGCGTGGCCGACCTAGCGCGTGCACGGGGTCTGTCACCGTTCATCGTGGTGCAGGCCGCCCTGGCCGTGCTGTTGTCCCGGCTGGGCGCCGGGACCGACATCCCCATCGGGGCCACAATCGCCGGCCGGCCCGATGAGGGGCTCAACGACCTCGTCGGGTTCTTCGTCAACACCCTGGTGCTGCGGACCGACCTGTCCGGGGACCCGACGCTGGCCGAGGTGCTGGACCGGGTCCGGGCCACGACGTTGGCCGGGTTCGACCATCAGGACGTGCCGTTCGAGCGCCTCGTGGAGGAACTGGCGCCGGAGCGCTCCCTTTCCAGGCAGCCGCTCTTCCAGGTCGTCCTGACCAAGCAGGAGAACGTCGAAGCGGCCCTCGACCTTCCCGGGATCGGAATCCAGGGTGTCGCCGCGGTGCGGACGACCGCCAAGTTCGACCTAGACGTCATGGTCGGCGAGTCCTACGACGCGGACCACCGCCCGGTCGGCATCCGCGGTTCGTTCACCGTCGCCGCAGACCTCTTTGACGCCCCCACCGCCGAAGCGTTCGCCGAGCGCTTCGTGCGAGTCGTCGGAGCGGTGGTCGCGGACCCCTCAACGCGGCTGAGCGCCTTGGACATTCTCGATGAGTCCGAGCGGCATCTCGTCCTGACGGAATGGAACGACACCGCCGCCGACGTCCCGACCGCTCTGGTCCCGGACCTGTTCAAGGCCCGCGCGACACAGACCCCTGACGCGATCGCGCTGGTGTCCGGCGTCGGCGAAGTGTCCTACGCCGATCTGGACAGGCGTGCCGAGGAGCTGGGGCGGGAACTGCGTGCGTCGGGAGTCGACACCGGCGCGGTGGTGGCGCTATGCCTGCCGCGCGGGGTCGAGATGATCGCGGCACTGCTCGGTGTGTGGCGGGCCGGGGCGGCGTACCTGCCGATCGATCCGGACCTGCCGACCGAGCGGATCGCGTTCCTGCTGGCGGACGGCCGGGCGGCGGCTGTGGTGACGACCGTCGAGCTGCTGGGCGACCTGCCTTCAGGCCAGCTGCGGACCATCGTGGTGGACCGGGCCGGGCGCGGATCCGCGCCGGCCGCTCAGCAGGCGGGGTCGACGTCGATCCCGGCTTCGACCAGCCCGGACGACCTGGCGTATGTCATGTACACCTCGGGGTCGACGGGGCGGCCGAAGGGAGTGGGCGTCACGCACGCGGCTCTGTCCAACTACGTCTCCTCGTTCGGGGAACGCGTCGGGTCCGGAGCGCCCGGTGACGGTTACGCACTGCCCCAGGCACAGAACACGGACCTCGGAAACACACTGCTGTTCGGTGCTTTGACCACCGGCGGCGTCCTCTACGTCCTCGGCGCGGACATCACCCTCGATCCGCAGGCGATGGCCGACTACATGACGGCGCACCGCGTCGACTTCGTGAAGTTCGTCCCCTCCCACCTGTCCGCTCTCGGCAGTAGTTCGGCCGGCCTCGCGGCGCTGCTGCCGCGGAAGGGCCTCATCCTCGGCGGCGAGGCCGCTCCGGCGGGCTGGCTCGGCGAACTCATGGCTGTCGCGGGCGACCGCGTCGTCATCAACCACTACGGACCGACCGAGACCACTGTCGGCGTGGCCACAGCCGCTCTCGATGCCACGGCGTCGGCCCGGGCCGCTGTGCCGATCGGGCGGCCGCTGGCCAACACCCGTATGTACGTCCTCGATGAGCGGCTGCGGCCGGTTCCGGTGGGGGTCCCGGGCGAGCTCCACATCGCCGGATCGCAGCTGGCCCGCGGCTATGTGGGCCGCAGTGCCTTGACTGCGGAGCGGTTCGTGGCCTGTCCCTTCGAGGCGGGCCGGCGGATGTACCGGACCGGGGACCGGGCCCGCTGGTCGGCCGACGGCCAGATCGAATTCCTCGGACGGTTCGACGACCAGGTGAAGATCCGCGGGTTCCGCATCGAGCCCGGCGAGGTACGGACGGTCCTAGAGGAGCATCCGGGGGTCGCGCGTGCGGCCGTGGTGGTCCGCGAGGCCGCTCTGGTCGCGTACGTCGTGCCGACCGACACGGATCCGGGCGATCCGGATGAGGTTGCCGCGCTGTCGGACGGCGTCCGCGGCTTCGCGGCACAACGCCTGCCCGACCACATGGTCCCGGCCACGGTCGTCGTCCTCGCCACGCTTCCGCTGACGGCGAACGGCAAGCTCGACCGCGCGGCGCTCCCGCTGCCGGAACTCGCCGTCGCCAGCACCGACAGCAAGCCCACCACCGAGATCCAGACAGTGTTCTGTGACATCTTCGCCGACGTCCTCGGCCTGGAGTCGGTGGGCGTGGACGACGACTTCTTCACCATGGGCGGCCACTCGCTGCTCGCCGTCACGCTGGTGGAACGGCTCAGCGAACGAGGCGCGTCGCTGTCGGTGCGCAACGTCCTGGTCGCTCCGACGGTGAACGGCCTGCTGAAGCAGATGTCGTTCTCGTCGGTCCGGAACGCCTTCGACGTCGTCTTGCCCATCCGCACCCGCGGCACCGAACCGCCGCTCTTCTGCATCCACCCGGGAGGCGGCGTGAGCTGGTGCTACCTGCCGCTGGCCAGGCAGGTCCCGCAGGAGATCCCGCTCTACGGGATCCAGGCGCGCGGTCTCGACGGCGGCGGCGAGGTGGCCGGCTCGGCCCGGGAGATGGCGACGTACTACCTGGAGCAGATCCGCGCGATCCAGCCGTCCGGCCCCTACCGGCTCCTGGGTTGGTCCTTCGGCGGCAACCTGATCCACGAGATGGCCGTGCAGCTCCGTGCCGCGGGCGAACAGGTCGGCGCTTTGGTGCTGCTGGACGCGTTCCCGCCGGTCCGTCGCGAGGCCGGCGACGACCTTGAGGCCTCGGGCTCGGAGCCTTCGGAGGCTTTCGAGGAGCTGCGGCGCCAGCTGCGCCACGAAGCCGGAACCGTTCTGGGCGCGATCTCCGACGAGGAGGTCACCAACCTGGCGACCGTGTTCCAGAACAACAGGAGGCTCATCCGGGAGCACGACTTCGGGGTCTTCGACGGCGACGTACTCCTGGTGCGTGCCGCCGACACGACCAGAGGCGCGGCCGACGCGGAGCTGTGGCGACCGTACGTGTCGGGGGAGATTGTCGAGACGAGTCTGCCGTGCTCGCACGCCGAGATGCTCGATCACGCCGTCGTGGAACAGCTCTGGTCCGCGATCTCATCGGGATTCACCACGGAGAAGGAAGGAATCTGACATGGACGGCGACGTCAAGGAATCGGTCATGTTCCCAGACCGGGGCCGGGTCGCGCTCTTCGAGGCGGCCGCACCGGACGTGAGTCCGGTGAAGTGGGCCTCGGCGAACACCGACCTGCTCACCGAGCAACTGGCGGCCAAGGGAGCTTGCCTGCTGCGCGGCTTCGACATCCCGGACGCCTCAGTGTTCTCCGAGTTGGTGCGCGTCTTCGGACAGCAGCTCGAGGATTACATCTACAGGTCGACGCCGCGCAGCAAGGTCGGCGACGTCTACACCTCGACGGAATATCCGGCCTCGGAGGTCATCCCGATGCACAACGAGATGGCCTACACGACCTCCTGGCCCGAACGCCTCTGGTTCTACTCCCAGAAATCGGCACCCGTCGGCGGCCAGACCCCGCTCGCCGACAGTCGTGCGGTCCACGCACGGATCCCAGCACCGATTCGGGAGCGTTTCGAGCGACACGGCGTCCGCTACGTCCGCAACTACCGGAGCGGGCTCGGCGTGCCGTGGCAGGAGACGTTCCCTGACATGGATCGTGCGGAGGTGGACCGTTTCTGCCGGGTCCGCGGCATCGTCGTCGAATGGCTCGATGAGGACACGCTCCGCACCACCGAGACCTGTCAGGCATCGACGACGCACCCGGTCACTGGCGAGACGGTGTGGATGAACCAGGCCCACCTGTTCCACGTCTCAAGCCTGAATCCCCTCACCCGCGAAGCCCTACTGGACCTCATGGACGAACAGGACCTCCCACGCAACGCCTACCTGGGCGACGGCACTCCGATCAGCGACGCCGACCTGTCCGAGATCCGGGCGGCGTTCGAGGCCGAGACAGTGACGTTCCAATGGCACGACGGCGACGTGCTGATCGTCGACAACCTGGCCATGGCCCACGGACGGTTCAGCTACGAGGGCGAACGCAAGCTCCTCGTCGCGATGACCGGATCGATCGGGTCTAGTAGGAATTAGGTGTGGTTCGTCTGTTTGGCCTACAGGTTTGTCGGTGGGCTGATCGGCTCACACTCGTCCGGCGGTAAGGCGGCCGTCGAAGAGGACGTCGAACTCGTTGAGGGCGGACTTCCAGCGGTTGTTCCAGCGCTGGCGGCCGCGGCCGGTGGGGTCGAGGGCGAGGGTGGTGAGGTAGAGCCGCTTGAGGGCGGCCTGCTCGTTGGGGAAGTGTCCGCACGCCTGGGCCGCGCGCCGGTAGCGGGCGTTGAGGGACTCGATCGCG
>NZ_JBEXCW010000079.1:0-38222 GCF_040605435.1 Streptomyces sp. NPDC005574 | reverse complement strand
GCCCGCGTACTGGATGTACTCGGGTGATGCGACAACGCGGCGAGGTGCCGTGCCGGGCGTCGCGAGCCGGTGAACCTTTCCGGTCACGGCACTAGCGGCGGAGCCGGGTCCTCGGCCGGGTGTTCGACGGGCCCGTACGGAGGCTTCACCGGGCGGGTGCGCCGGGTTCGCCCGGGTGGGGGGCGGGGTTTCCCGGGGCTCCCTGGTCCTGAGGGCCGGGGGCATAAACGGGCGTCCGAAGCGGTTCCGACAGATGAACACGTCGGCGTGGTTCGCGCGGGACGTGGTATGCGTGGAGGAGTGTGGATGGTTTCGCGCTCCACCCGAAGACGGGCGAGTGTACCCATCCCGACCGGTACCTATGCGTCGGGCCGACAGAGTTTCTTCGCCTAACGGGTTGAACTTTTGTTGATCGTGGGTCAGTTGGCCACCCCGGCGTCCTACCCTTCAGAGGGTGAAGCAACTGATGTCCCAAGAGTCCGAGGCCGATCTTCCCGGGGAAGCCGTGCTTCCCGGCGCGCTGAGCGAATCGCTCCGTGCCGAGCTCGTCGCGTTCCGGCGCGACCTGCACATGCACCCGGAACTCGGCAACCAGGAGTTCCGCACCACCGCGGCGATCAAGGCGCGGCTCGAGAAGGCCGGACTGCGGCCCCGCGTACTGGCCGCCGGGACCGGGCTCGTCTGTGACATCGGTGACGTGGACGCGGGGCGGTCCGTGCTCGCCCTGCGCGCCGACATCGACGGCCTGCCCATCCCGGACACGAAGAGCGACTGCGCGTACCGCTCGACCGTGCCGGACCGGGCACACGCCTGCGGACACGACGTGCACACCACCGTGGTGCTGGGCGCCGGCCTCGTGCTGGCCGGCCTGCACAGCCTCGGCCTGCTGCCCCGGCCGGTGCGACTGGTCTTCCAGCCCGCGGAGGAGGTGCTGCCCGGCGGCGCCGCCGACGCCATCGAGGACGGGGTCCTCGCCGGGGTGGGGCGGATCATCGCCGTGCACTGCGACCCCAGGGTGGACGCCGGACGGATCGGGCTCCGCGAGGGTGCGATCACCTCGGCCTGCGACCGGCTGGAGGTGTCCCTCGACGGGCCCGGCGGCCACACCGCCCGGCCGCACCTGACGACCGACCTGGTGACCGCGGCCGCCCGCGTGGCCGTCGACGTGCCCGCGCTCGTCGGGCGGCGCGTGGACACCCGGCACGGCCTCGCCGTGACCTGGGGACGGATCGAGTCGGGCCACGCGCCGAACGTCATCCCGCAGCACGCGGAGCTGTCCGGGACCGTGCGCTGCCTGGACATCGACGCCTGGCGCGAGGCGCCCGACGTGGTCGTGGCGGCCATCGACGAGGTAGCGAACCTGCACGGCGCCAAGTCCGAGATCAACTACGTCCGCGGCGTCCCGCCCGTGGTCAACGACCCGGCCGTCACCGAACTCCTGCGCGAGGCCATGACCGCGCGACGCGGCGCGGCGTCGGTCGAGGGCACCGAGCAGAGCCTCGGCGGCGAGGACTTCTCCTGGTATCTGGAGCGCGTACCCGGCGCCATGGCCCGCCTCGGTGTCCGCCCGCCCGGCGAGCGCACCGTCCGCGACCTCCACCAGGGCGACTTCGACGCCGACGAGTCGGCGATCACGGTAGGAGTGGAACTCTTCACGGCGGCGGCACTGCTGGACGCGGCACAGCGATGACCGGTCGGCCCTCTCCGAGGGCCGACCCGCCGTCCGGCGCAACATACTTGTAAGCCATTCGTGCACTGTTCGCAATCAGCGGCATGGATGAGGAAGGGCCCGAGTTCAGACGCCGTTTGCCTCGAATCGATAACGGCTTATGAAGAGGTCTTTTTCTGACATCTACGCGCGTTACGATGCCGCGAAGCCGACGCCGACGGGGCGTCCTGGCTCGGGCACTGGCATGGTGCTCACATCAGCGCCGACATGGCGCTCAGGTCAGGTGAAGGAGCCTTCCCGTGCGCCGGGTAGCCAAGCTTTCCGCTGCGTGTCTCGCGTCCGCAGCCCTCGCACTGTCTGCCACAGCCTGTGGCAGCACCTCCTCCGACAACTCCAGCTCGTCGTCCTCCTCCTCCGGTGGCGGCAAGGGCGTCAAGATCGGCCTCGCCTTCGACGTGGGCGGCCGTGGTGACCGGTCCTTCAACGACTCCGCCGCGCGCGGAGCCGACAAGGCCAAGGCCGAGTTCGGCGGCTCCATCAAGGAGCTGACCGCCAAGACCTCCGACACCGAGGCCGACCGCGAGCAGCGTCTGACGGACCTCGCCGACGCCGGCTACAACCCGATCGTGGGTGTGGGCTTCTCCTACGCCGCGTCGATGGCCAAGGTCGCCGCGAAGTTCCCGAAGACGAACTTCGGCATCGTCGACTCGGTGGTGGACGTCAAGAACGTCGACAGCATCACCTTCACCGAGGAGCAGGGCTCGTACCTGGCCGGCGTCGCGGCCGCCCTCAAGACCAAGAAGGACCACGTCGGCTTCATCGGCGGCGTCGACACTCCGCTGATCAAGAAGTTCGAGGCGGGCTACGTCCAGGGTGTCAAGGACACGAACCCGAAGGTCAAGGTCGACGTCCAGTACCTGACCCACGGCAGTGACCTCTCCGGCTTCTCCAGCCCCGACAAGGGTTCGGAAGCCGCGCAGGGCATGCTCGACAAGGGCGCCGACGTCATCTACACGGCGGCGGGTTCCTCCGGCAACGGCGCGATCGAGGCCGTCAGCGGCGTCAAGGGCGCCTGGGCCATCGGCGTGGACTCCGACCAGTACAACATCCCGGGTCTGGCCAAGTACAAGAACTCGATCCTGACCTCGATGGTCAAGAACGTCGACACCGGCGTCTACGACTTCATCAAGTCGGTGCACGAGGGCAAGCCGCTGACGGGCACCAACAACTACTCGCTCGCCAAGAACGGCGTCTCGCTGGCCACCAGTGGTGGCTTCATCGACGACATCCAGCCCAAGCTGGACGCGGCCAAGAAGAAGATCGTCGACGGCGACATCAAGGTCAGCACCACCCCGTGACCTGATGGGTCCCGTCGGACCCCGGCTCGGCGAGGGGCCGCTCAGCAGCCCTTCGCCGAGCCGTAACAATGTGTCAACTCTACGCGTGTAGCACGGAGTTGCCGCGCTAGCGTCGCCGACGCCTGCCCTCCCCTACGCAGCCCCTTTCCCCCAGGAGAGTGCGCCATCAACGCGTCCAGCCCTCCCGCTGCCGTCGAACTGCGCGGCATCACCAAACGTTTCCCCGGCGTCGTCGCCAACCGCGACATCGACATCACCGTCGCCGCGGGCACCGTCCACGCCCTGTGCGGCGAGAACGGTGCCGGCAAGTCCACCCTGATGAAGATCCTCTACGGTATGCAGCAGCCGGACGAGGGCACCATCACCGTCAACGGCGACCGGGTCACCCTCAGCAACCCGGCCGACGCCATCGCGCGCGGCATCGGCATGGTGCACCAGCACTTCATGCTCGCCGACAACCTCACCGTCCTGGAGAACGTCGTCCTCGGCGCGGAGAAGCTGCACGGCATCGGAGCCAAGGCGCGTACGAAGGTGAAGGAGATCTCCGACGCGTACGGGCTGAACGTTCGGCCCGACGTCCTGATGGAGGAGCTCGGCGTCGCCGACCGCCAGCGGGTGGAGATCCTCAAGGTCCTCTACCGCGGGGCCAAGACCCTCATCCTCGACGAGCCCACCGCCGTCCTCGTGCCGCAGGAGGTCGACGCCCTCTTCGACAACCTCCGCGAGTTGAAGGCCGAGGGCCTCACCGTCATCTTCATCTCCCACAAACTGGGAGAGGTGCTGTCCGTGGCCGACGAGATCACCGTCATCCGGCGCGGCACCACCGTCGGTACGGTCGAGCCGAGGACCACCACCGCCAAGCAGCTCGCCGAGCTGATGGTCGGCAGCGAACTGCCCACGCCGGAGACCGAGGAGTCCACCGTCACGGACGTCCCGCTGCTGAAGCTGGACGGCCTGCACCTGACCCAGACGGACCTCGACGGCGTCGAGCGGATCATCCTCGACGAGATCTCCTTCACCATCCACAAGGGCGAGGTTCTCGGCATCGCCGGTGTGGAGGGCAACGGCCAGTCCGAGCTGGTCGAGGCGATCATGGGCATCCGCGATCCGGACGCCGGCGTCATCACGCTCGACGACGTGGACATCTCTCACACCCCCACCCGCCGCCGCCGCGAGGCCGGCGTCGGCTACATCCCCGAGGACCGTCACCGCCACGGTCTGCTCCTCGAGGCGCCCCTGTGGGAGAACCGCATCCTGGGCCACGTCACCGAGCGGCCCAACTCGCGCGGGGCACTGCTCGACATCAAGGCCGCCCGTGCCGACACCGAGCGCATCATCGGGGCGTACGACGTCCGCACTCCGGGCATCGAGGTGACGGCCGCGTCGCTGTCCGGCGGCAACCAGCAGAAACTGATCGTCGGCCGGGAGATGAGCCACCGGCCCAAGCTCCTCATCGCCGCCCACCCCACCCGTGGCGTCGATGTCGGCGCGCAGGCCGCGATCTGGGACCACATCCGCGAGGCCCGCCGCGACGGTATGGCCGTCCTGCTGATCTCGGCCGACCTGGACGAGCTGATCGGGCTCTCGGACACGCTGCGGGTGATGTACCGCGGCCGCCTGGTGGCCGACGCCGACCCCGCCACGATCACCCCCGAGGAGCTCGGTTCCGCCATGACCGGCGCGGCCACCGGCCACCTGGAGCACACAGAGGACGACGACCGATGAACAAGCTCACCTCCCGGATCGACAAGGAGCGGCTGCTCCTCGGGATCGCGGCGCCGCTGCTCGCACTCGTCGCCGCGATCGTCGTGACCACCCTGGTGATCCTCGCCACCGGCAAGAACCCTGGCGCGGCCTTCAGCGACATGCTGACCTACGGCTCCGCCAGCGACAGCCAGGTCTACATCCTGAACAAGGCGACGACCTACTACCTGGCGGGCGTCGCGGTGGCCATCGGCTTCCGCATGAACCTGTTCAACATCGGTGTGGACGGCCAGTACCGGCTCGGCGCGTTCTTCGCGGCGGTGCTCGGTGGCGCGCTGACCCTGCCGGGCTTCCTCTCGGTCCCGCTGATGATCCTCTGCGCGATGGGCGTGGGCGCCGTCTGGGCCGGTATCGCCGGTGTCCTCAAGGTGACCCGCGGCGTCAGCGAGGTCATCTCGACGATCATGCTGAACTCCATCGCGACCGCGATCATCGCCTACCTCCTGCAGCCCGGCAAGCTCGCCGAACTGCAGAGCGGCGGCACGGTCGTCTCGACCAAGCCGCTGCCGCAGGACTCGTGGTTCTTCTCGTTCGACACGGGCGCCGCCGGGGTGCTCTGGGGCTTCGTCGTGATCGCGGTGATCGTCGGCGTGGCCTACTGGTTCGTGCTCGGCCGCACGCGCTTCGGCTTCGACCTGCGCACCGTCGGCCAGTCCGAGACGGCTGCCGCGGCGAGTGGTGTCAGCGTCAAGCGGATGATCGCCACCAGCATGCTCATCTCGGGTGCCGTGGCCGGTCTGATCGGCATGCCGACCCTCCTCAACGACAGCCACCAGTTCAGCAACGACTTCCCGTCGGGCATCGGCTTCACCGGCATCGCCATCGCGCTGCTGGGCCGCAACAACCCGGTCGGCATCGCGCTCGGCGCCCTCCTGTGGGGCTTCCTGGAGCGCACCACCAACCACCTGGAGTTCCAGGGGTACGACAAGGAAATCCTGGGCGTCATCCAGGGCGTCATCGTCCTGTGTGTCGTCATCGCCTACGAACTCGTACGCCGCTACGGCCTCAAGCGCCAGCAGCAGCGGGTCGGTGCCGAGCTCGCCGCCCAGGCCGCCCCGACCCAGAAGCAGGAGGTGGCGTGATGACCGCCACGATGACCGACGCGCCGCCGCCCGCGGCGCCCAAGGCGGACACCGCGGGCAAGCGCTCGGGCCGGTCCCTCGGCCAGATCCTCATGATCATCGCGGGTGCGCTGCTGCTCATCGCCGCGGTGCGCGTCATCACCGGCGCCAACCAGCTCACCTCCGAGGGCCAGGTCGGCGCCGCTCTGGGCCTGGCCGTGCCCATCGGTCTCGCCGGTCTCGCCGGCCTGTGGTCCGAGCGGGCCGGTGTGGTCAACATCGGTCTCGAAGGCATGATGATCCTCGGCACCTTCGGCGCCGGCTGGATCGGCTGGCAGTCCAGCCCCTGGCTCGGCCTGCTGTGCGGTGTCGGCTTCGGCGTCCTCGGCGGCCTGGTGCACGCGGTCGCGACCGTCACCTTCGGCGTGGACCACATCGTCTCCGGCGTCGCGATCAACCTGCTCGCCCTCGGCACCACCCAGTACCTCGCCAAGCTGTTCTTCTCGGACGGCAAGGCGGCGGAGGCGGGCGGCAACCCCAAGCAGTCGCCGCCCGTCGACTCCCTCGGCCACGTCACCGTGCCCGGTCTCTCGGACGCGCTGCAGTCGGTCGAGAAGCACCACTGGTTCCTCATCTCCGACCTCGCGGGCATCCTCGGCGGCCTGGTCACCGACGTGTCCGTGGTGACGATCCTGGCCGTGGTGCTGTTCATCGCGAGCTGGTGGCTGCTGTGGCGCACCCCGTTCGGCCTGCGGCTGCGTTCCTGCGGTGAGAACCCGGTCGCAGCGGAGTCGCTCGGCGTGAACGTCTACCGGTACAAGTACGCGGCCGTGGCCGTCTCCGGCGGTCTCGCCGGACTCGGCGGCGCCTTCCTGGCGCTGGTCACCTCGCACATCTACCTGGAGGGCCAGACCGGCGGGCGCGGCTACATCGGTCTCGCCGCGATGATCTTCGGCAACTGGCGGCCCGGGGGACTGGCGATGGGTGCCGGACTCTTCGGCTACTCGGACGCGCTGCAACTGCGCAACGGCGGCGAGACCGTGCACGCGCTGCTTCTCCTGCTGGTCGTCCTGCTCGCGGTGCTCGCCGGCTGGAAGCTGTACCGCAAGGCGCACTGGCAGGCCGGCATCAGCCTCCTCGTCGCCGGGCTCGTCCTGCTCTGGTACCTGTTCACGGACGAGGTGCCGAGCGACTTCGTCGGCGCCACCCCGTACGTCGTCACCCTGCTCGTGCTGTCGCTGTCGGCGCAGCGCCTCAGGATGCCCAAGGCGGACGGCATGCGGTACCGCAAGGGGCAGGGCAAGTGACGCCCCCTCCGGCCGTCGACTGGGACGCCCTGCGGGAGGTGGCCCGGGAGGCCATGGGGCGGGCGTACGCGCCCTACTCGGGCTACCCCGTCGGGGTCGCGGCCCTGGTCGACGACGGGCGCACCGTCTCCGGCTGCAACGTCGAGAACGCGTCGTACGGGCTCGGGCTGTGCGCCGAGTGCGGGCTCGTCTCGGAGCTGCAGCGCAGCGGGGGCGGCCGGCTGACGCACTTCACCTGCGTCGACGGCGAGGGCGCCGTCCTCGTGCCGTGCGGCCGCTGCCGGCAGCTGCTCTACGAGTTCGGCGGCCCCGGCCTGCTGCTGGAGACGCCGGCGGGCATCCTGCCGCTGGCGGAGATGCTGCCGCAGGCCTTCGGGCCCGGGCACCTCACCAGGTAACTCCCCTGCGGCCCCTCCGCTCGACCGGAGGGGCCGCACGGTTTCTGAACGTTCGGAAGGAAAGCCATGGCCATGGACGCCATCTCCGTCATCCGCGCCAAGCGGGACCGCGGTGAGCTCAGCGACGAGCAGATCGACTGGGTCATCGACGCGTACACCCGGGGAGAGGTCGCCGACGAGCAGATGTCCGCGCTCGCGATGGCCATCCTGCTCAACGGCATGAACCGCCGCGAGATCGCCCGCTGGACCGCCGCGATGATCGCCTCCGGCGAGCGCATGGACTTCTCGGCGCTGTCGCGGCCCACCGCCGACAAGCACTCCACGGGCGGCGTCGGCGACAAGATCACCCTCCCGCTGGCGCCGCTGGTCGCCGCCTGCGGCGCGGCCGTCCCGCAGCTGTCGGGCCGCGGCCTCGGCCACACCGGCGGCACGCTCGACAAGCTGGAGTCGATCCCCGGCTGGCGCGCGCTGCTGTCCAACGAGGAGATGCTGCACGTCCTGGACACCACGGGCGCCGTGATCTGCGCGGCGGGCGACGGCCTGGCCCCCGCCGACAAGAAGCTCTACGCGCTGCGCGACGTGACCGGCACGGTCGAGGCGATCCCGCTGATCGCCTCCTCGATCATGTCGAAGAAGATCGCCGAGGGCACCGGTTCCCTGGTCCTCGACGTCAAGGTCGGCACCGGCGCCTTCATGAAGACCATCGAGGACGCGCGCGAGCTGGCCTCGACGATGGTGGGCCTCGGCACCGACCACGGGGTGCGGACGGTCGCGCTGCTCACCGACATGTCCACCCCGCTCGGCCTCACCGCGGGCAACGCGCTGGAGGTCCGCGAGTCGGTGGAGGTCCTGGCCGGCGGCGGCCCCGCCGACGTGGTGGAGCTGACGATCGCCCTGGCCCGCGAGATGCTCGACGCGGCCGGTGTGAAGGACGCCGACCCGGCGAAGGCCCTGGCCGACGGCTCGGCGATGGACGTGTGGCGCCGCATGATCGCGGCCCAGGGCGGCGACCCGGACGCGGCCCTGCCCACGTCGAAGGAGCAGCACGTCATCAAGGCCCCGTCGTCCGGCGTCCTGACCCGGCTGGACGCCTACGGCGTCGGCGTCGCCGCCTGGCGCCTGGGCGCCGGACGCGCCCGCAAGGAGGACCCGGTGCAGGCGGGCGCCGGCGTCGAACTGCACGCCAAGCCGGGCGACGCGGTGACCGCGGGCCAGCCCCTGCTGACCCTGCACACGGACACCCCCGAGCGCTTCGCGTACGCGCTGGAGGCGGTCGAGGGGGCGTACGACATCGCGTCCGCCGGCACGGACTTCACGGCGTCGCCGGTCGTGCTGGAACGCATCGCCTGACCAGGGGTTCTCTCTTTCGGGTGAACGGGATCGGTGGACCGCCACCGGTCCCGTTCGGCATGCTGGGACCGGCGACGCACCGAACTGGGAAGTCCGGCTCCCGGCACCCGCGTCAGCCGAGCAGCGTGGCGACGGCCACCAGCACCGGCACCGACATCACCGTGGACAGCAGGATCGAGTCGCGGGCCAGACGTTCGCCCACGCCGTAGCTCGACGCGTACGTGTAGAGGTTCTGGGCGGCGGGCAGGGCCGAGGTCACCACCACGTCGAGGAGCCGGGCCCCGTGCAGTCCGAAGACGCCGGTCGCCAGCGCCCACGCCACCAGGGGCTGGCCCACCGATTTCAGCGCGACCGAGAGGAACACGGGGTGGCGGTCGGCGCCCCGGCCCGGCATCGTGCTGCCGCACAGCGAGATGCCGAAGGCGAGCAGCACCGCCGGGACCGACATGTTGCCGATCAGCGTCAGCGGATCCATGACCGGCCCCGGAACGCGCACACCGGACGCCGACACCGCGACCCCCGCCAGCGAGCCGACCGCGATCGGGTTGCGCAGGGGCGTCAGCAGCCTCCGCCACAGGGGGCCCTTCCCGCCCCCGGCCGACAGGTCCAGGACCGTCAGCGCCACGGGTGTCACGCCGACCAGCTGGAACAGCAGCACCGGCGCCACCAGGGATGCGTCGCCGAGGACGTACACGGCGATCGGGATGCCCAGGTTGCCGGAGTTGACGTAACCGGAGCACAGCGCGCCGATCGTCGTCCGGCCCACGCCCCAGCCCCGTACGACACCCACCGCGACGAAGACGCCCGCCGCCGCGGCCGTGCTCAGAGCCGTCACCAGTAGGCGGCTGGAGAAGACCACCGACAGGTCGGCCCGGGCGAGCGTGGTGAACAGCAGGGCCGGTGAGGCCACGTGGAAGGCCAGCTTGGTCAGGACCTCACGGCCGTGGTCGCCGAGGTGGCCGCGGCGGCCGATCACATAGCCGACGCCGATGACGACCGCGATGACCGCGAACCCCGTCAGCACCCCCCGCACGGCGTCTCCTCGGCGGGGAGGGCGTCGGGTATCCAGGGCGATGCTGATCCGTGGGGCATGCGGGCAACCCTCCGGCGCGGGAGGGGAGCCGGTCAATGTGATCCTTACCGGGCCCGCCCGGGAGCCGGGACGGGCTCCGTCCGATGAGTTGTGGGCGTCCGGCCGGTCTACCGCTCGTGAACGCCACGACACCCGCCGTACTCGTGCTGGCCGGTCCCGTCACCCGGGACGCGGTCGCGGGGCTGTGCGCGGACCTGCGGGTGCTCGTGGAGGTCACCGGCGCCGGGGTGGTGGTGTGCGACGCCGGTGGGCTCGGGCCACCGGGCCTCGCCGCCGTCGACCTGCTCGCGCGGCTCCAGCTCACCGCCCGGCGGGCCGGCGTACGGCTGCGGCTGCGCGACCCGGACCCCGCGCTACCCGCCCTGCTCGACCTGGTCGGCCTCCGCTTCGAGACGGAGCGGCAGCCCGAACAGCGGGAACCACCGCTGCGTGTCGAGGAAGAAGTGGAACCCGGTGAGCCGGCCGTCTGAGATCTCCAGGACCTGCACCGCCCACGGGGTGAAACCGCCCGCCTCCGGGTCCGGCTTGTACTGGGCGAAGCCCGGCAGGCCGTTGACCTGGACCGGCAGCAGCCGCGAGCCCTCGCAGGCGGCGCCGAGGGTGGTCATGAAACCGGTGATGTCCTGGTGGCCGGTCAGCCACAGGTCGAACGGCGGCATCGTCATGACGGCGTCCTCGTGCAGCAGTGCCGTCAGCGCCGTCATGTCGTAGCCCTCGAAGGCGGCGACGTAGCGATCCAGCAGTTTCTGCTGCTCCTCGTCCAGCGGGTCGGAGACGGCCGCCTCCGCCGCCTTCTCGTGCCGCTCGGCGAGGGTCGCCCGCGCGCGCTGGAGGGCGCTGTTGACCGACGCGACGGAGGTGTCGAGGAGTTCGGCGACCTCGCTCGCCCGCCAGGCCAGCACCTCGCGCAGGATGAGCACCGCCCGCTGCTTGGGCGGGAGTTGCTGGAGGGCCGCCATGAAGGCGAGCCGCACGGACTCCTTGGCGACCGCCGCCTCCGCCGGGTCCTCGACCACCGGCAGGACGCGGGCGTCCGGCATCGGCTCCAGCCAGGTGTGGTCGGGGCGGGGGGAGAGGGCGGCCCGGGCGAGCGGCGTCGACTCCGTGAGGTCCATGGGCCGGGCGCGCTTGTTGCCGGCCGTCAGCATGTCCAGGCAGACGTTGGTCGCGATGCGGTAGAGCCAGGAGCGCAGGCTGGAGCGGCCCTCGAACCTGTCGTAGCTGCGCCAGGCGCGGACCATCGTGTCCTGCACCGCGTCCTCGGCCTCGAAGGACGAGCCGAGCATCCGGTAGCAGTAGCCGGTCAGCTCGGTCCGGTGCTTCTCCAGCCGGACGTCCAGGTCCGTCGTCGTCGCCGTGCCGTCGGTCATCGTCCACCCACCCCTGTGGCCGTTCCTTCGCGGGTGCGCGTCATCGCGCTCTCGCACTTCGGAAGCTACCGCAGGTGACTGACAATGGCGTCCCGAGCTGGGAAAGCCGCAGGTCAGAAGCGTGCCGTGGTACCTGTCCCGCGGATTCCGGCCGTCAGTGCGCGGGCACCGGCCGCCGCGCCGCGACCCGCGCCGCCCGCGAGCCGAGCACGGTGATCGTCACGACGCCCAGGACCGCCAGCACGCCGACGCCCACCGTTGCGGCCCAGCCACCCGCGTGGAAGGCCAGAGCGCCCACCGTGCTGCCGGCGCTGGAGCCGATGTAGTACGCGGACTGGTACAGGGCGGACGCCTGCGCGCGGCCGTGCGTCGCCGTCCTGCTGACCGCCGAGGACGCCACCGCGTGGCCCGCGAAGAAACCGGCGGTGATCAGGACCAGGCCGAGCAGGACCGTCGCGAGGGAGTCCGCCAGGGACAGCAGCAGGCCCGCCGCCGTGGTGCCGCCGGCCAGGTACAGGGCTCCGCGCCGGCCGAGGCGGCCCACCAGCCGGCCCGCGGTGGACGCCGACACCGTGCCGACCAGGTAGACGAGGAAGATCGAGCCGACGATGCCCTGCGGCAGGCCGAAGGGGGCCTCGGTCAGCCGGTAGCCGATCACCGTGTAGACCCCGCCGAACACCGTCATGAACAGGGCGCCGATCGCGTACAGCCGGCGCAGCAGCGGGTCGGACAGGTGGTCGCGGACGGTGCCGGCCAGGACCCGCGGGCGCAGGGAGCCCGGCGTGAAGTGCCTCGGAGCCGGCAGGAGCACCCGGAACGCCACCGCGCAGCCCACCGCGATCGCCCCGACCGCACCGACCGCGATCCGCCAGCCCCACTCCTGCGCGACCCAGCCAGTGATGACCCGGCCGCTCATCCCGCCGACGCTGTTGCCCGCGACGAACAGGCCGATCGCCGTGACCAGCGCCTTCGGCCTGACCTCCTCCGCGAGGTAGGCGGTCGCCGACGCGGGCAGGCCGGCCAGCGCGGCCCCCTGCAGGGCGCGCAGGGCGACCAGCGCGGTCAGCGAGGGGGCGAAGGGGACCAGCACGCCGACGGCCGCCGCGACCACGAGCGAGGCCGTCATGACCGTACGGCGTCCGTACCGTTCCGACAGGGCGCTCATCGGGAGGACGAACACCGCGAGGCCGCCCGTGGCCGCCGCCACCGTCCAGCTCGCCTCGCTCGCCGCCACCCCGAACTCGCCGGAGATCAGCGGCAGCAGGGCCTGGGTGGAGTAGAGCAGCGCGAAGGTCGCGACACCGGCGAGGAAGAGGGCGAGGCTCATCCGGCGGTAGCCGGGGCCGCCCGGGCTCAGGCGGGTGTCGGTGACGGCAGGGACAACGGCAGCGGCGTCCACGACGGTGGACGCCCCGGTACTGGCGGGAGACATGCCTCGAAGCTACGTACGGGCCCGCTCATCCGTCCAATGCACGGAATCGCCATAATCGTTCCCATGGTGCATCAGCAGAGGTCACAGCCCCGCCTGTCACGGTCCGGTGACACAGAAGACACCGACGGCCTCGTCACCCTGCTCGCGCCGCGGCTCGCCCACTTCGCGGGCGTCGCCCGCACCGAGCACGTCACGCGCGCCGCGCAGGAGATGCGGGTCCCGCAGTCCACCCTGTCCCGGGCGATGGTCCGGCTCGAACAGGACCTCGGGATCGACCTGTTCGCCCGCCGCGGCCGGACGCTGTCGCTGACCCCCGCCGGGCGCACCTTCCTCGTCTCCGTCGAACGCGCCCTCGCCGAGATCGGACGCGCCGCCGACGAGGTGCGCGCCGACGCCGACCCGGCCACCGGCAAGGTCGCCTTCGGCTTCCTGCACACCATGGGCTCCGAGACGGTCCCCGGCCTCATCCGCGCCTTCCGCGCCGACCATCCCCGGGTCCGCTTCAGCCTGGTCCAGAACCACGGGGAGGCGATGCTGGAGGGCCTGCGGGCGGGCGAACTCGACCTGTGCCTCACCTCGCCCGTGCCGGACGCGCCCGACCTCGTCGGCCGCCGCCTCGACGAGCAGAAGCTGCGCCTGGTCGTCCCCGCCGACCACCGGCTCGCCGCCCGCAGACGCGTCCGGCTCGCCGAGGCCGCCGAGGAGACCTTCGTGACCCTGGAACCCGGCTACGGCCTGCGCCGCATCACCGACGACCTGTGCGGGGAGGCCGGCTTCCAGCCCCGGGTCGCCTTCGAGGGGGAGGAGGCCGAGACCCTGCGCGGGCTGGTGGCCGCCGGACTGGGCGTCGCGCTGCTGCCTCCGCCCGCCGTCCCCCGCCCGGGCGTGGTGGAGCTGACGGTCACCGCTCCGCGGGCGGTACGGGAGATCGGCGTCGCCTGGCTCGACGGGCACCCGGACACCGCCCCGGTCGCCGCCTTCAAGAGGTTCCTCCTCTCCCGACGCGGCAACCTGCTCCCCACCTGAACCCCGTGCGCGGTCGGCCCCGCCGCGCGCCTCGCCAACCCGCCTACCGCCGCAGCGACTTGCCGAACCCCGCCGCCAGCGGCATGCGCAGGCCCAGCGGCGGGGGCGCCGCCAGGGCGTCCTCCACCGGCCGGGAGTAGGAGTGGCCGAACAGTGAGCCCATGACGAAGTCCTCGCTGAGGGCGAGGACTTCGGTGCGGTGCTGGTTCAACGCGTGGCCGTCGGAGTGGACTTCGAACCGGCACACATCCCGGTTCGCCTTCTTCGCGCGCGCCGCGAAGCGGAACGACAGTTCGGGGTCGGTGCGCGCGTCGTTGGTGCCGTGCACGAGCAGGACCCGCCGGCCGGCGAGCTGCCGCACCGGTTCGGCGGGCGCGGCCACGTCCTCCTCGGGCAGCCACGGGGCTATCGCCACCACGGAGTTGACGGCCTCGTGACCGGCCGCGCGCAGCGCCGCCCGGCCGCCCATGTCGACGCCGGCCAGGCAGACCGGCACGTCTCCGTAGCGTCGTACGACCTCCTCCGCGGCCCAGGAGGCGTCCCCCGCCAGATGCGCCTCGGCGCCGTTCCAGCCGCGGTAGCGGTAGTGCACGACGTGTGCGGCCAGGCCCTCCTCCCGGCCCGCCCGGGCCAGCCGGCGCCCCAACGCGCGTACGAAAGCGGTCACCATCATGGGAGACGGCCTGCGGCCGGAGACCTCGTCGCCGCCGGGCAGCAGCAGCACCACGCCGCTCACCGCCGTCGGCTCCGGGCCGAACGCCCTCCCCAGCCGGGCCGTGCGAACCGGCGTCGCTTGCTGTGCCATGACAGAACAGTGTCAGAAGCAACGGTGTACGCCACTAGGCCGTGCGGTCACCGTTACGTATCGGCGGATTCGTACAGCGGGCGATCTACGCGCGTAGGAGTTAGAGTGCGGAAATGACGAGCCAGACTGCCCAGACGGGGAACACCCCCAGCACGGAGCAGATCCTCCGGGCGCCGAAGGTTCTGCTGCACGACCACCTCGACGGCGGGCTGCGCCCCGGTACCGTCGTCGACCTCGCCCGGGACACCGGGTACTCCGCACTCCCCGAGACCGACCCGGACCGGCTCGGCGTCTGGTTCCGCGAGGCGGCCGACTCCGGTTCGCTGGAACGGTACTTGGAGACCTTCTCGCACACGGTCGGCGTGATGCAGACCCGCGAGGCACTCGTGCGGGTCGCCGCCGAGTGCGCCGAGGACCTCGCCGCCGACGGGGTCGTCTACGCCGAGGTGCGCTACGCGCCCGAGCAGCACCTGGAGGGCGGACTCAGCCTCGAAGAGGTCGTCGAGGCCGTCAACGAGGGCTTCCGGGAAGGGGAGCGGCTCGCCAGGGAGAACGGCGACCGCATCCGCGTCGGCGCCCTGCTCACCGCCATGCGGCACGCGGCCCGCGCCCTGGAGATCGCCGAACTCGCCAACCGCTACCGGGACCTGGGCGTGGTCGGCTTCGACATCGCGGGCGCCGAGGCCGGTTACCCGCCCACCCGGCACCTCGACGCCTTCGAGTACCTCAAGCGCGAGAACAACCACTTCACCATCCACGCCGGCGAGGCCTTCGGGCTGCCGTCCATCTGGCAGGCCCTGCAGTGGTGCGGCGCCGACCGGCTCGGGCACGGGGTGCGGATCATCGACGACATCCAGGTCCACGAGGACGGCACGGTGAAGCTCGGGCGGCTCGCCTCCTACGTCCGGGACAAGCGGATCCCGCTGGAACTCTGCCCGAGCTCCAACCTCCAGACCGGGGCCGCAGCCTCCTACGCCGAGCACCCCATCGGGCTGCTGCGCCGGCTGCACTTCCGTGCCACCGTGAACACCGACAACCGGCTGATGTCCGGGACCAGCATGAGCCGCGAATTCGAGCACCTGGTCGAGGCATTCGGTTACACGCTCGACGACATGCAGTGGTTCTCCGTCAATGCGATGAAATCAGCGTTCATTCCTTTCGATGAACGACTCGCGATGATCAATGACGTCATCAAGCCCGGATATGCCGAGCTGAAATCCGAATGGCTGTTCAAGCAGACCGCCTCCACCAGCGGTTTCGTGGCCTCGGAGGGCTGAGTTCGACCCCTTCGGGGATACGGAATGCGGACAGGTTTTCACCACCTGTCCGCATTTCGATGTTTGCGGCGGGTGGCTCGTCGTGTTTACGGTCATGGACCGCTCACATCCCCGTCACCCCATTTCGAGGACGCATTCCATGAAGCAGTCTGCCGCCAAGACCCTCGGTGTCGCCGCTCTCGGTGCCGCCTTCGCCGCCGCCGGTGCCGGCGCCGCGAACGCCGCCCCGGCCGTCCCGGACGCCCCCCAGGCGCTCGACGGCATCACCCGGACGCTCCCGGCCGAGAACGTCACGCAGGCGCTCCCCGGTGCCGGTGAGGCGCTGTCCCAGGGGCAGACCGCGGTCGGCACCGGACTGGCCGCCGCGCAGCCCGCCGCCCGGAAGCCGCTCGCCAACGGTCCGACCGCCCCGGTCGCCGGCCTGCTCGGCGGCATGCCGGTCGGCAAGGGCCTGCCCACGCACGGCGTCCCGGTCAACGGCCTGCCGCTCGGCTGACCCGCACCCCCCGGACGCGCCGATGGGGCGCACCCCTCGGACACGGGGTGCGCCCCACCGGCGTACGCGGGACGGGATCTCCGGACGGCCTACCAGGCCGTCCGCGCCGAGTTCTCCGAGGGCAGCAGGAACCACAGCGCCAGATAGAGCAGGAACTGCGGGCCCGGCAGCAGGCAGGAGACGAGGAAGATCACCCGCATGGTGGTCGCGGAGGTGCCGAAGCGCCGTGCCAGCGCTGCGCACACTCCACCGATCATGCGGCCTTCGGCAGGGCGGACAAGAGCGGTCATCATGACTCCTCAGAGTTGGATTCGTCGGCTGCCCGACTGTCTCCAACGCTAGGGAACCCGGGCGGAAGGTGCCTCGCCCTACGGTGCGATCCCGACCCTGGGAATCGTCGGGGTGCGACCCTGAGACGCCTCCTCCGCGAGGACGGGCGTCCGGTGCCGCGACCGGGACCTGCGGCGGAGCCAGAGGCGGGCCGCGGGGACGAGGGCGACATGCGCGAGGGCCACGCCCAGCGTGTTCAGAAGCAGTGAGTCGACGTCGACGACCTGGCCGGGGACGCCGGTCTGGAGCAGTTCGATGCCGAGCGAGACGAGGGCGCCGGCGACGACCGTGCGGACCAGGGACGCCAGCGGGAAGCCCCAGAGCCGGCCGTGCGCCATCGGCAGCAGCACACCGAGCGGGGCCAGCAGCGCGAGTCCCTCACCGAGCGGCCGGACGGCCTGCGGCCACCCCAGTGCCAGATCGGCCCGGATGCCGGCGAGCGGACGCAGGTTGGGCGGCAGCACCCAGGGGACGTCCAGCGGACGCAGCGTGAACCAGGCGACGAACGCGAGATGTGCGACCAGGAGGGCACCCCCTGTCACACGGACGCGGATCGCGGCGCTGCCGCCGATGGAGCCTTGACGCTGCACGCCCCCCAAGACGCGCCCCTCGGCACGAACGGTTCCGGAATCCCGTGCGATACCTGGGTGAGGCCTGCGCCACAGGCTCACGCGACCCGCCCGCGCGGCGCACCGCACGCCACCCGCGCGCGCCCCGCGAGCCCCCCGCACACCACCCGCGCCCCGCGCGGGCCGCGTCCCTGGAAGCGGTGTCCCCGCGAGCCGCGCCCGTGCGGGCGGTGTCCGTGCGCGCCGCGTTCCGTCAGCTGTCGGTGACCTCGGTCGACGGCGGCTGCGTGGAGCCGGGCCTGGTCCGTACGTCCTCGGTGCACTCGAAGCGGCGCGGGGGTTCGGCGCCCGGGCCGCCGAGGATGACCGAGCCGTCGCCCTCGGCGGCGGCCGAGTCGGAAAACGTGCAGACGACCTGGGCGAGGGCGTACGAGGTGAGGTCACCCGGCCGGGTGCTCAGGCGCAGCGTGTCCTCCGGGTCCTTGGGACGCGGCCCGCCGACGGTCATGCCGCCGCGGACATCCGTGCTGTACCCGGCCTCCGTCTCGGACGCGGACGGGTTCGCGGCGAGTTCGTCGAGCAGCGCCTGCGCCACCAGCACCCGCCGGCGGGAGTCGGCCGCGCCGTCCGGGACGCGCACCGTCCGGTCGACGGTCACCAGCGACGAGCCGCACAGCAGGAACACCTGCACCGGCAGTCCGTGCGCGGCCTGCGTCGAAGCGTCCGACTCGGACAACGAGCAGTGCACCCGGGAGGGCGCCGCGCCGAAGTCCGTCGGGACCTCGGTGGAGCGGATGCCGCACCCCGTGAGCAGCGCGGCGAGCAGGGGCAGCGCCAGCAGCCGGCGTCCGTTCATCAGGCGTCCCCCTGCTCGGCGTCCTCGTGGTCCTCGACGGGCTCCTCCAGGAGCTCCGACGGGTGCTGCGGCAGCCGTAGCGTGAACACCGCGCCGCCGTCGGGCGAGTTGGCGGCGGTGATCCCGCCGCCGTGGATGTGCGCGTTCTCCAGGGCGATCGACAGGCCGAGCCCGCTGCCCTCGGAGCGCGGCCGGGAGGCGCTCGCCTTGTAGAAGCGGTCGAAGACGTGCGGCAGGACGTCCTGCGGGATGCCGGGCCCGTGGTCGCGCACCTCGATGACGAGTTCGTCCTCGCTCGGGCGCACCGCGACCCGCACCGGGGAGCCGCCGTGCTTGAGGGCGTTGCCGATGAGGTTCGCCAGGATGACGTCCAGGCGGCGCGGGTCGAGCCGCACGTGGACGCCGCGCTCGGCGTCCAGTTCCACCGCGTCCAGCCAGGCCCGGGTGTCGATGCAGGCGGTGATCTGGTCGGCGATGTCCACGTCGTCCAGCACCAGCCGGGCGGTGCCCGCGTCGAAGCGGGTGACCTCCATCAGGTTCTCCACGAGGTCGTTGAGCCGCCGCGTCTCGCTGACGACGAGCCGTACGGCGGGTTCCACCATCGGGTCGATGCCGCCGGTCTCCGCCTCCAGCTCCTCCTCCAGCACCTCGCTGACGGCGGTGATCGCGGTCAGCGGCGTCCGCAGTTCGTGGGACATGTCGGCGACGAAACGGCGCGAGGCGTTGTCGCGCGCGGACATGTCGGCCACGCGTTTCTCCAGTGCCTCGGCCGCGTTGTTGAACGTCCGGGACAGATCGGCCAGTTCGTCGGTGCCCGACACCCGCAGCCGGGTGTCCAGCCGGCCCTCGCCGAGCCGGCGGGCGGCCACCCCGAGCCGGTGCACCGGCTTCAGCACGGTCGTGGCGGCGGCCTGCGCGAGCAGCGCGGAGCCGATCAGGGCGAGCGCGGTGGCGATCCCCAGCGACCAGGCCAGCGAGTTGAGGTCCTTCGCCTCCGGTTCGAGCGACTTGAGCATGTAGCCGGTGGGGCCGCCGCCGATGACCCGGGTGCCGGCCACCAGGTACGGGGTGTCGTGCCGCAGGATCCGCTGCCAGTACAGGTGGTAGGGGTACTTGTTGTTGGCGTTGACCGTCTGCTCGCGGTTGACGGCCTCGCGCAGCGACGCGGGTACGTCCTGCAGCGTGAAGCCGTCCAGGGCGCCGGAGGTGCCGTAGACCGTCCGGCCGCCCGCCTCCGCGGCGACGAGCAGCACGCTGAAGCGCTGGCTGCTGGTGGCCATCTGGCCTGCGGTGTGCTGGAGTTCGTCCTGCGAGGGGTTCTCGGGCAGGGCGCCCGCGCGGTTCTGCATCTCCTGCTGGAAGTCGCGCAGCACCGCGTCCTGGGTGCGGGTGAGCACCGCCTCGCGGTTGAGCCAGTAGGCGATCCCGGACGCGGACACCGCGGCGGTGAGCGCCACCAGGGCGAACACCAGCACCAGCCGCAGCCGGAGGCTGGTGAACCGCAGCCGTGACCAGACTCCCCTGCGCGCCGCGGTCCAGCCGCGGAGCCCCCCGTGCGCTTCGGTCACTGAGGGGAGTCCAGCCGGTAGCCCACGCCCCGCACGGTCCGGATCAGCGTCGGGGACGACGGCACGTCCTCGACCTTGGCGCGCAGCCGCTGCACGCAGGCGTCGACCAGCCGCGAGTCACCGAGGTAGTCGTGCTCCCACACCAGCCGCAGCAACTGCTGACGCGACAGCGCCTGGCCCGGCCGCCTGCTCAGTTCCAGCAGCAGCCGCAGTTCGGTCGGCGTGAGCTGGAGGTCCTCGCCGTTCTTCGTCACGGTCATGGCCGCACGGTCGATGACCAGGGAACCGAAGGTGGCCGCGTCGTTGGCCTCGCGCTCCCCGCGCCGCAGCACGGCCCGGATCCGGGCGTCCAGCACCCGCCCCTGGACGGGTTTGACGACGTAGTCGTCGGCGCCGGACTCCAGTCCGACGACCACGTCGATGTCGTCGTTGCGGGCGGTGAGCAGGATGATCGGCAACTGGTCGGTGCGCCGGATGCGCCGGCACACCTCGAAACCGTCGATACCGGGCAGCATCACATCCAGCACGATGAGATCCGGCCGCTGTTCACGCAACAGCTTCAGGCCGTCCTCGCCCGTGGCAGCGGTGGCAACCCGGTGGCCCTGGCGCGTCAGTGAGAGCTCCAGGGCCGTACGGATGGCGTCGTCGTCCTCGATCAGCAACAGGGAAGGCACGGGCTCATTCTGGCCCATGGAGGGGGTGCTGTTCGACCTGTGGGCGGGCACAGGATGTGCGAGCGCTCCCACGGCGGTCCCCGCAACCGCCGCGCGGCCCCTCGCGTCCGTCCCTACGGCACCCGTCCGTGAGGCCGCTGTGAGCCGTCTGCGAACGACCCCTGTGACAGGTCTGTGACAGTCGGCGGACACGGCCATGAAGTGCCCCCGGCAAGCTTCTCGGCACAAGCACAGAAGCACGGCGAACTCGGCAGTACACGGGGAAGTCCACGACGGGGGGCGCGAGATGAACACGCTGCACAGCATCAGCACCGGCGCAGTGATCACGCGACTGCACGACGTCGGACAGGGTTCGGGGAAGTCCGGCGCCGACGGGGTCGCCGCCCGCACGAGCGTCGCCGAGCGTGCGGGAGGCCGGGGGTGCGTCCGCGGCGCCGGTCGTCAGCACACCGCCTACATGGCGGTGGTCGACGCCTCCACGGGGGAAGCGCACGGGGGAGCGGCGTACGGGGAGGGCTCGGGGGAGCGGCGTTCGCTGTCCGAGGCGGAGTTCACCGCCTACGTCCAGGAGCGCCGCGCCTCCCTGTACGCCACCGCCTACCACCTGACCGGCGACCGCTTCGAGGCCGAGGACCTGCTGCAGAGCGCGCTGTTCTCGACGTACCGGGCGTGGGAGCGGATCAGTGACAAGGCGGCCGTCGGGGGATACCTGCGGCGGACGATGACCAATCTGCACATCAGCGCGTGGCGCCGCCGCAAGCTGAACGAGTACCCGACCGAGGAGCTGCCGGAGACGGCCGGCGACACGGACGCGATGCGCGGCACCGAGCTGCGCGCGGTCCTGTGGCAGGCGCTGGCCCGGCTGCCCGAACTCCAGCGCACCATGCTGGTCCTGCGGTACTACGAGGGCCGCACGGACCCGGAGATCGCGGAGATCCTCGACATCAGTGTCGGCACGGTGAAGTCCAGCATCTGGCGGTCGCTCCGCCGGCTGCGCGAGGACGAGGTCCTCAGCTTCGGCCGTGACGAGCAGGACGCCTTCGGGGAGCTCGTGGCCTGAAGGCAGGGGGAAAGCGGGTAACCCGGGGGGCGCCGACGGGGGAGCGGTGTCCGGGGGACCGGCGGGGGAGCACGGGGGAACGGGGGAAGCACGGGGGAGCACCGAGGGATCGGGGCTGGAGGGCCGGGGGGTCCGTCCAGCCCCTTTTCCGTGCGCGGCCGGCGGCGGGCGCCCGCTCAGCCCGCCGGGGTGGCCGCCGGACGCCGGCCCGCCGCGGCGGCGGCGAGACGGCCGAGGGCCTCGTCCCTGTCGCAGGGGTAGGCGCCCAGCGCGCTCTGCCGCGCCACGATCGAACGCTCCAGCCGCATCAGACGCCAGCCGCGGCGCAGCAGGAACGGCACCGACTTGCGGCCCTCCCGCAGATCCCGCAGGAAGCGCCGGCGGAACGTCCGCACCGGGCCGCGGCTCAGGCACAGCGCGTCGGCGAGCACGCCGAGCTCGCGGCAGCGGTCCACGATCTCGGCGGCGAAGATGCCCTCCGCGATGAACAGCGGGGTCCGCCCCACGTCCACCGACTCGGCGCCGGTGCGGGCGCTCAGCGACAGGTCGTAGACGGGTACGTCGGTACGGCCCGTGCGGCACAGCTCGACGATCGAGGCGACGGCCGTGTCCGCGTCCCAGGAGCCCGGGTGGTCCCAGTCGATGTCGGAACTCCCGGACACCAGCGGAAGCGTCGGGTCGGCGCCCTCCTTGTAGAAGTCGTCGAGCCGCAGGACCGGAAGGCCGGAGCGGGCGGCGAGGAGGGACTTGCCGGAGCCGGAGGGGCCGCAGAGCAGCACGACTCGCGTCGGTACGGGTGGATGGGAGCTCACGGGACACCAGTGTGAGGCATCGACCCAGGCCAGGACGACCCCGCGGGTCGGCTTTGAAGCGCGCGTCACACGTCAACTACCCTTCGTGTCGACCTCATTACCCGCCGTACCGAGAAGGTGGCAGCAGCGATGGCCCGACACGCGTTCCCCCACACCCCGACCGCCCGACGCGCCCTGGTCGCCCTCGCGACCGCGGGGGTGGCGCTGGGAGCAGGTGCGGCGACGGCCTCCGCGGACACCGGGCCGGCCCTGGACGTGGTGCGCACCCGCCCCACCTCCCTCGGCGACGTCGACCCGCAGGCGGGCCTGAACGCGCTGACCGGCACGGTCGGTCACGTCACCGGCCCGGTCGCCGGTCTCAAGCCGAACCCGCTGGCCGGCACCGGCGTCGACCCCCTCGACAACGGCGTCGGCACCCAGGTCGCCGACTTCAAGCCGCTGACCTCGCGGGCGCTGACCGGTCCGGTCGCGGAGGCGGAGTCGATCGGCAGCCTGCCGGTGGTCGGCCAGGTCACGAAGCTGCTGAACGGCTGAGGACGGCCGTCGCGACAGAGAGCCGCGCCTCCCCCGGACGGAGGGGAGACGCGGCTCTCCGGATCGGGACGGCCCGCGGCGCGGCTGTCAGTAGGCGGAGCCCGACGCGCCGAGCGAACCCGTGGGGTGCCAGACCGTCTTCGTCTCCAGGAACGCCGTCATGCGGTCGGTGCCGGGAGTCGCCGACCAGTCGTCCACAGGCTGTGGACGCAGGACGCGCTTGAGGTTGTCGGCCGCCGCGATCTCCAGCTCCTTCGCCAGTACGTCGTCGGCGCCGGCCAGGTCGATCGCGTTGACGTCCTGGTGCGCGGCCAGCGGGGCCGCGATCTCCGCCGTACGGCCGGAGAGGACGTTGACGACCCCGCCGGGCAGGTCGGAGGTGGCCAGCACCTCGCCGAGGGACAGGGCCGGGAGAGGGGACCGCTCGCTCGCGATCACCACCGCCGTGTTGCCGGTGGCGATCACCGGGGCGACGACCGAGACCAGGCCGAGGAAGGACGACTCCTGCGGGGCGAGGACCGTGACCACTCCGGTCGGCTCCGGAGAGGACAGGTTGAAGTACGGCCCGGCGACCGGGTTCCCGCCGCCCACGACCTGGGCGATCTTGTCGGTCCAGCCCGCGTACCAGACCCAGCGGTCGATGGCCGCGTCCACCTGCTCGGCCGCCTTCGACTTCGACAGGCCCTCCGCGTCGGCGACCTCGTGCACGAACTGACCCCGGCGGCCCTCCAGCATCTCGGCGACGCGGTAGAGCACCTGGCCGCGGTTGTACGCGGTCGCGCCGGACCAGCCGCCGAACGCCTTGCGGGCGGCGACGACCGCGTCACGGGCGTCCTTGCGGGAGGACAGCGGCGCGTTCGCCAGCCACGTGCCCCTGGAATCGGTCACCTCGTACACCCGGCCGCTCTCCGAACGCGGGAACTTCCCGCCGACGTACAGCTTGTAGGTCTTGAAGACGCTGAGGCGCCGCTGCTCGGACTTGTCAGACATCGAGGTACGCCTCCAGGCCGTGACGGCCGCCCTCGCGGCCGAAGCCCGACTCCTTGTACCCGCCGAACGGCGAGGTCGGGTCGAACTTGTTGAACGTGTTGGACCACACGACACCCGCCCGGAGCTTGTTCGCCACCGCGAGGATGCGGGAGCCCTTCTCCGTCCAGATGCCCGCCGACAGGCCGTACGGCGTGTTGTTGGCCTTGGCGACGGCCTCGTCCGGGGTGCGGAAGGTCAGCACCGACAGGACCGGGCCGAAGATCTCGTCGCGGGCGACGGTGTGCGCCTGGGTGACGTTGGTGAACAGCGTCGGGGCGAACCAGTAGCCGGACGAGGGGAGTTCACAGGCCGGGGACCAGCGCTCGGCGCCCTCCGCCTCGCCCTGCTCGACGAGCGTGGTGATCCGCGAGAGCTGCTCGGCGGAGTTGATCGCGCCGATGTCCGTGTTCTTGTCCATCGGGTCGCCGAGGCGGAGCGTGGAGAGCCGGCGCTTGAGGGAGTCGAGCAACTCCTCCTGGATCGACTCCTGCACGAGCAGCCGGGAGCCCGCGCAGCAGACCTGGCCCTGGTTGAAGAAGATGCCGGTGACGATGCCCTCGACGGCCTGGTCGATCGGCGCGTCGTCGAAGACGATGTTCGCGCCCTTGCCGCCCAGTTCGAGGGTGAGCTTCTTACGGGAGCCCGCGACCGTGCGCGCGATCTCCTTGCCGACGGCCGTGGAGCCGGTGAAGGCCACCTTGTTCACGTCCGGGTGCGCCACGAGGGCCGCCCCGGCGTCGCCGTAGCCCGGCAGGATGTTGACGACACCCTTCGGCAGGCCCGCCTGGCGGCAGACGTCCGCGAAGAACAGGGCCGACAGGGGGGTGGTCTCGGCGGGCTTGAGGACGACCGTGTTGCCCGTCGCGAGCGCCGGGGCGATCTTCCACGCCAGCATCAGCAGCGGGAAGTTCCAGGGGATGACCTGGCCGGCCACGCCCAGGGGGCGGGGGCTCGCGCCGAAGCCGGCGTGCTCCAGCTTGTCGGCCCAGCCCGCGTAGTAGAAGAAGTGCGCGGCGACCAGGGGCAGGTCGGCGTCGCGGGTCTCGCGGATCGGCTTGCCGTTGTCCAGCGTCTCCAGGACGGCCAGTTCGCGGCTGCGCTCCTGGATGATCCGGGCGATGCGGAACAGGTACTTGGCGCGCTCGGAGCCGGGCAGCGCCGACCACTTCACGAACGCGGCGCGGGCGGCCCGCACGGCCCGGTCGACGTCGGCCTCGCCCGCCCGGGCGATCTCGGAGAGGACCTCCTCGGTCGACGGCGAGACGGTCTTGAAGACCTTGCCGTCGGCGGCCTCGGTGAACTCGCCGTCGATGAACAGGCCGTAGGACGGGGCGATGTCGACGACCGCGCGGGACTCGGGCGCCGGTGCGTACTCGAAAACAGATGCCATGGTGATCAGTCCACCGTCACGTAGTCGGGGCCGGAGTAGCGGCCGGTGGCCAGCTTCTGACGCTGCATCAGCAGGTCGTTCAGCAGCGAGGAGGCGCCGAAGCGGAACCAGTGGTTGTCCAGCCAGTCCTCGCCCACGGTCTCGTTGACCAGCACGAGGAACTTGATCGCGTCCTTCGTGGTGCGGATGCCGCCGGCCGGCTTCACGCCGACCTGGACCCCGGCCTGCGCGCGGAAGTCACGGACGGCCTCCAGCATCAGCAGGGTGTTCGAGGGGGTCGCGTTGACCGCCACCTTGCCCGTCGACGTCTTGATGAAGTCCGCCCCGGCGAGCATGCCGAGCCAGCTCGCGCGCCGGATGTTGTCGTACGTCGACAGCTCACCCGTCTCGAAGATGACCTTGAGACGGGCCGCCCCCGACGACTCCTTCACGGCGACGATCTCCTCGTACACCTTCTGGTACCGGCCCGCGAGGAACGCCCCGCGGTCGATGACCATGTCGATCTCGTCGGCACCCGCTTCGACCGCGGCCCGCACGTCGGCCAGCTTCACGTCGAGCGCGGCGCGGCCGGCCGGGAACGCGGTGGCGACGGAGGCGACCTTCACCGGGGAACCGGCGACGGCCTCCTTCGCGAACGGCACCATGTCGGGATAGACGCACACGGCGGCCGTTGCGGGCGTCGTGCGGTCGGTCGGATCGGGACGGACCGCCTTCGCGCCGAGCGCCCGGACCTTGCCCGGGGTGTCCGCGCCTTCCAGCGTCGTCAGGTCGACCATGGAGATCGCGAGGTCGATGGCGTACGCCTTCGCGGTCGTCTTGATGGAACGGGTGCCGAGCGAGGCGGCGCGCGCCTCCAGGCCGACCGCGTCGACGCCGGGCAGCCCGTGGAGGAAGCGGCGCAGCGTGCTGTCGGACGTGGTGACGTCAGCGAGTGCGTGGGGTGCGGTGGTGGGCATGGTCACCAGACGAGCATATCTACGCGCGTAGCGGCTGTACACCCCGGAGGTCCGATCGGCCGCGGTCCCCTCCGGGTGGGGTGGTGGGGGAGCCCGGCCGGTGCGGGTCGTGCGGTGCGGGTGGGTCTTGCCGGGCGTGCGGCGGGGCGTGCGGTGCGGGCGAGGTGGCGGTGAGCCGCCTTCGTGCGGGCGCAGTCGCCTCTGTGCGGGCCGTGCGGTGCGGGTCGGGTCGGTCGGCACCGCCTGTGAGGACCGGCCCGCACGTCGGGCACAATCGGGACCATGACGACCCCGGAGCATCAGCCACCAGCGCCGCAGCCCTCGGCACCCGTGTCCAAGGACCGGATCTACCGGTCGCCGATGGGACTCGTCGGCGGCCTGCTGCTGCTCGCCATCGTCGTCTGGCTCGGCATCGACGCGCTGGTGGCGGGCGAGGGCCGCACCCCCTGGCTGGCGCTCGCCACGCTGCTCCTCGTGGTGCCGCTGATCGCGGCCTTCACGATCCGGCCCGCGGTGTTCGCCGGGCAGGACCGGCTGCGCGTCCGCAACCCCTTCCGCGTGGTCGTGCTGCCCTGGGGGCAGGTCGAGAGGTTGCGGTCCGGCTACTCGAACGAGGTCTTCGACAAGGCGGGCACGAAGTTCCAGCTGTGGGCCATCCCCGTCTCGCTGCGGGCCCGCGGCAAGGCGGCCCGGCGTGAGGCACGGGCGACGGCGGAGAAGGAGGGCCGCGCCGGGCGGGGCGGCCGCGGCGGCTGGGCCGGCGGCATGGGCGGCGGGCTCACCGGCGGTGCCCTCGACGACGGCCCGACGCGCGCCGAGACCGACCGGGTCATGGACGAACTGCGCGCGATCCTCGAGGCACGCGGGAAGGCGGCCACGGCCCAGGGTGAGGTGAACGCGCGCTGGGCGTACGAGATCGTGGTCCCGGCACTGGCCGGCGCGGTACTGCTGGCGGTCCTGCTGGCCGTGGGCTGAGGCTCCCCGGGCGAGCGGGGCGGGGGCGCTGACGAACCGTCCTCGCGCGGGGACCGTTGTGCGGTCGCCGTCTGCCGGGTCATGATCGCCGTTCCCTCGGTCGAGACCGGCCCCCGTGCGAAGGCGGGCCGAGGCCGCAACCGTCCGTGTCGTCCGAGTGTCCGGGAAGCGATGAGTACGCACCTACGGCAGCCCACTGTTCTGCCCCTGCCCGCCGCCGCGACACCCGACGGTTGTCTCCCCTGGGACGCGGAGCGGGCCGGCCGGTGGGCCGGGGCGCTGCCGCCGTTCCCGGCGATGCTGCGTCCGCGCCGGCGTTACCTCCAGCTGATCCTCGCGGTTGGCGCCCTCGCCGCGCTGGGTCCCGCGCTGGCCGGCTGTTCGCCCTGGCTCGCCGCGCTCGCGGCGCTGCACCTCGTCTGGCTGCCGCTGCGCCCCGAGGCCGTACGGGCGTCGGCGCCCGCGCTGCTGGTCCTGGCCGGCGTCCTGCGCCCCGCGCCGCTGTGGGCGGTGCTCCCCGGTGCCGTCCTGCTGGCCGGGGCCTGCTGGACGGTCGCGGAGCTGCGGCTGCGGGCGCGGGGACGGCAGGCGGCGGAGGCACGGGCGGCGGCCGGAGGCGTGACGGCCCCGCCGCCGGACCAGGGGCGGGAACCCTCCGGCCGAGGGCGGTACCTGATGGTGTCCGGTCTCGTGCTCGCCCTGCCGGGCGTCGGCCTGCTCGTGACCTCAGGGCTGTGGGACGCCCCGGAGGACCGCGGGGGAGCCGCGGCCGCCGGGCTCTACGTGGCCGGCCTGGGCGCCACCGCGGTGCTCTCCGGCGTACTGGGCCGGCGCCGTGCCGCCGCGCTCGCCGCCGCACCCGCGCCCGTCCTGCGCGTGCTGGTCCGCCAGGACGAGGGCGGCGGCACGGAGGTCTTCGCCGCCGACGACACGACCGCTCTGCGCCCCCTGTTCGCCGTGGGCACGACGGGAACCGGCGAGGACAGGGACGCCCCCGCCCCCGACCCCGGCTCCGAGGCCGAGGCCCGGATGAAGGCCGAAGCCGGGATCGACGAGTTCCTCGACCAGCTGGAGGACGACCGGCCCGGCCCGCTCCGCGAGGCCGTCCTCTACGGGGCGCCGTACGACGGAGCGGAGATCCTGCTCGTCAGCGCCGCCCCCGAGCCCGGCGGACCGCCGCTGGTCGAGCGGTCGACGGGTCCCGTACGGCCGCTCTCGCCGGGCGGTGCGCGACGGCGCCTCGCCCGGGAGAAGCGGGCGGCGGCCCGGGCCGCCGTGGACGAGGAAGAGCATCTGCTCCTGGTGGCGGCCGCCCGTTCCACGGCGGCACCGGTGCCGGTACGGCACTGGCGTGCGGGCGCGCCGGACCTCCTGGCCTGCGTGCTGCTGGCGCTGTGGGGCGGCGGCACGGCCTGGGCGGCGTTCAGCGACACGGACGTCAGCCTGTGGCAGGAGGCCGTCGTCGTCGCGGTCGGTCTCTACGGCGCCTGCCGCCTCGCCGTGAAGCTGTGCTGGCGTATCACCGCCGACCGCACCGGGCTCTGGCTGAACGGGCTGCGCCGCCCCACCCACATCCCCTGGGACGACCTCCGCTCGGTCCGCCGGGAGCATTTCGAGCTGAAGCTGCGCCGGAGCGGCGGCGACTCCTGGGCGGTCGCCGCGCCCCGCTGGGCCCGGCTGCAGCGCAGGTGCGGCCTGACCCACCCGTACGACACGGCGGCCGCCGAACTCACCGTCCTGCACACCGATCCCGCGCTGCGTCCCACCGGCGACAGCGAGGAGCGGTCCCGGGGACGCGCCCTGTGGCCGCTGGCCGTCCTGTTCTCCCTGGCCTGGCTGGCGTTCCTGGCGGCCACCCGGCACCTCCTCTAGGGACGCACCGCCTTCCCCGTCACGGCGCGCTGGGCCACACCAGGACCATGTACGCGCCGCAGTACGCCGAGCCCAGCACCGCCCCCGCCAGGGCGAACGTGCGCAGCCGCCGGGACGCGTGGGACAGGTGCACGGCGACAGGCAGCAGCAGGGGGAAGGCCGGGAGGAGGAAGCGGGCCCGCGGGAAGTACACGCCCCCGCTGCCCAGCACGATCGTCAGCAGTACGCCCGTGAACACCAGCAGCGGGAGCGGCTGGCGGTCCCACACCGAAACGACGAACAGCACCGCCGAGGCGATCAGGGTGAGCGTCACCATCACCAGGAACAGCTCCGGTGTCGAGTCGTGCCCGAGCAGGTCCCGGAACCGGAGCAGGGTCTCGCGGCCGCCGTCCAGCTCGTTGTGCCACAGCCGCTGGACGGCGAGGTAGCCGTCCCAGCGGCCCAGCCGCAGGCCCACCCAGCCGACGTAGGCGCACCAGCCGAGCGGGGCGAGGGCCGCCGCCGCGAGGGCGCGGGCAAAGCGGCGCCGGCGCGACGGCAGCAGGACCGTGACCGTGACGGCGGCCGCCACCGCCACCCCGGTCGGGCGGGTCAGGCCGGCCAGGACCGCGAGCCAGGCGGCCGTGAGCGGGCGGTCGGTGAGCAGGGCGTACAGCGCCCAGGCCGCGAGGGCCGTGAACAGGGACTCGGTGTATCCCATCCACTGCACCAGGCCGACCGGGAACGCGGCCCACAGGATGGTCAGCAGGACGCCGACGCGCCGGCCGTGCAGGTGGTCGCCGACCGCGAACACCCCCCAGGCCGCGACCAGGGAGGCGGCGACCGCGAGGCCGAGGCCGGTGCCGGCCCGGCTGCCGGGGGTGACGGCCGCGACCGCCTTCACCAGGACCGGGTAGAGCGGGAAGAAGGCCAGGTTGTTGGTGTCGAACGCGGTCCCGAGGGCGCGGGCGTAGCCGTGGTCGGCGATCCCGAGGTACCAGCGCGCGTCCCACTGCGCCGCCAGGATCGGCCAGACCCCGTGGTGGCGGCGGTGCGCCCAGACGGCCAGGACGAGCAGTCCGGCGGTGCGTACGGCGACGTGGGCGAGGAGCGCGGGGGCCGCCCGGCGCAGCGCGGCACGCAGGGCGTGGAGCCGGGCGGCGGGGGCCGCGGGAGCGGGGGCGCGAGGACGCCCGGTGCCGGGGACGCGGGTGCTGGGGGCGGTCGAGGACACGGCGGCAGCTCCAGTACTCGGCGGGCGGTACGGCGGTACCGCTCAACCGTTCCCGTGGAGCGGGGCAGGCCGTGGAGGGTGCCTCGGCTGTCGCGCCGAAATCACCCGATGGGGTGCCTCCGAGTGGGGGCACCCCATCGGGTACGGGTCAGATGCCGGCGGCCGCCGACAGGTCCCGCTTGATCGCCGCCAGCAGGTCGGCCGCCGTCGCGCGGGCCGCGGGCAGAGCGGCGTGCGCGGTGACCGGCACGACGACCTCCAGGTAGCACTTCAGCTTCGGCTCGGTGCCGCTGGGGCGGACGATGACGCGGGCGCCGTCGAGCGTGTAACGCAGCCCGTCGGTGGGCGGGAGCGTCTCGGTGCCCTGCGTGAGGTCCTCGGCCCGGGTCACCGCCAGGCCCGCGAGACGGGTCGGCGGCCGCTCGCGCAGGCGCCGCATCGCGCTCGTGATCAGCGACAGGTCGGCCACCCGCACCGAGAGCTGGTCGGTGGCGTGCAGCCCGTGCTCCACGGCGAGGTCGTCGAGGAGGTCGAGCAGGGTCCGGCCCTCCGCCTTCAGCTCGGAGGCCAGCTCGGTGATCAGGAGCGCCGCGGTGATGCCGTCCTTGTCGCGGACGCCGTCGGGGTCGACGCAGTAGCCGAGGGCCTCCTCGTAGCCGTAGCGCAGGCCCTCGACGCGGGCGATCCACTTGAAGCCGGTGAGGGTCTCCTCGTACGGCAGACCCGCCTTCTCGGCGATCCGGCCGAGGAGGGAGGAGGACACGATCGACTCGGCGAAGGTGCCGCGGGCGCCGCGCCGCACCAGGTGCGCGGCGAGCAGGACACCGACCTCGTCGCCCCGCAGCATCCGCCAGGTGCCGCCGCCGCCGACGGCCACGGCGCAGCGGTCGGCGTCGGGGTCGTTGGCGATGATCAGGTCCGGGTCGCTCGCGCGGGCCTGCGCGAAGGCGAGGTCCATCGCGCCGGGCTCCTCCGGGTTGGGGAAGGCCACGGTCGGGAAGTCCGGGTCGGGCTCGGCCTGTTCGGCGACGAGCACGGGCGCGGGGAAGCCGGCGCGGGCGAAAGCGGCCAGCAGGACGTCCTTGCCGACGCCGTGCATCGCGGTGTAGACGGTGCGGGCGGTCCGGGGGGAGCCGGCCGCCAGCACCTCGTCGGTACGGGCCAGATAGGCGTCGAGGACCGAGTCGTCGAGCGTCTCCCAGCCGGCGTCGGGGCGGGGGACCTCGTCGAGGGAGCGGACGGCGTCGATCTCGGCGGCGATCTCCGCGTCGGCCGGGGGCACGATCTGGGAGCCGTCGCCGAGGTAGACCTTGTAGCCGTTGTCACGGGGCGGGTTGTGGCTGGCGGTGACCTCCACGCCGGCGACCGCGCCGAGATGCCGTATGGCGTAGGCGAGGACGGGCGTGGGCAGCGGGCGGGGCAGGACGGCCGCCCGGAGGCCGGCGCCGGTCATCACCGCGGCGGTGTCGCGGGCGAAGTCGGCGGACTTGTGACGGGCGTCGTAGCCGATGACGACGAGCCCACCGGTCTCGCCCCGCGCCTTGAGGTACGCGGCGAGACCGGCGGCGGCGCGGATCACGACGGCGCGGTTCATCCGCATGGGCCCGGCGCCGAGCTCGCCCCGGAGGCCGGCCGTGCCGAACTGGAGGGTGCCGCTGAACCGCGCGGCGAGCTCGGCGTGGTCCCCGGCGTCGATGAGCTTGCCGAGTTCCTCGCGGGTGTCCGCGTCGGGGTCCTCGGCCAGCCATGCCCTGGCCCGTGCGAGGAGTTCGTCGTGCACGTCGGGTCAACCTCTCGTCGGTTCGGTGGATCGTTCGGTCCCGGGGTGTCTGCCCGCCCGCCCTGGCCCGTCCCATCCTGTACCCGGGGGCCGTCGCCACCGGGCCCCGTTCGTTCCGGCGGCCTCGGCGACGTCAGGGGCCTCGCTCCCGGGCTTCCCCGGACGGGCCGTGTGCGCCGGGTCCGGGACGCTTGCGCCGGTGTTCCCCGCGCTACCGGGGCCGGCGGACGCGGTTCGCGCCGGCGTTCCCCGGGCCACAGGCGGCGTCAGGGGCCGGCGGGCCCGGGTGTCCTCGGGTTACAGGCGGCCCAGCACCTGGGCCAGGAGGGAGCCCATGCGGGTCGCGCTGTCGCGGCCCGCCTGGAGGACCTCCTCGTGGTTCAGCGGTTCGCCCGTCATGCCGGCGGCCAGGTTCGTCACCAGCGAGATGCCCAGCACCTCGGCGCCGGCCTCACGCGCCGCGATGGCCTCCAGCACGGTCGACATGCCCACCAGGTCCGCGCCGATGGCACGGGCCATCCGGATCTCGGCGGGCGTCTCGTAGTGCGGGCCGGGGAACTGGGCGTAGACGCCCTCCTCCAGGCTCGCGTCGATCTCCTTGCACAGGGCGCGCAGACGCGGCGAGTACAGGTCGGTGAGGTCGACGAAGTTCGCGCCGACGATGGGCGACGTGGCGGTCAGGTTGATGTGGTCGCTGATCAGGACCGGCTGCCCGGGACGCATGCCCGCGCGCAGTCCGCCGCAGCCGTTGGTCAGCACGATGGTCTTGCTGCCGGCGGCGACGGCCGTGCGGACGCCGTGCGCGACGGAGGCCACCCCGCGGCCCTCGTAGTAGTGCGTACGGCCCAGGAAGACCAGCGCACGCTTCTCCCCGATCCGGTACGAACGGATCGTGCCGCCGTGTCCCTCCACCGCCGGCGGGGGGAAGCCGGGCAGCTCGGTGACCTGGAACTCGGCGTCGGGCGCGCCGAGGGCGTCCACGGCCGGTGCCCAGCCCGAGCCCATCACGAGGGCGACGTCGTGGGTCTCGGCGCCGGTCAGTTCGCGCAGGCGCGCGGCGGCGGCGTCGGCGGCGGCATGCGGGTCGCCCTGGATGTCGTCCGGAAGAAGAGATGCGTTCACGCGGATGAGGGTAGCCGGTCCGGGCCTACGCGCGTAGATGACAGAGCTCACGGGATGGCGATCGTTGTCTTGTCGTTTCCAACGAACACGCGGGAGAAGAGTGGGACGGGGGCCGCCTCGGCAGGGTGCGGGTGCCCGGGGTCCGCGTCAGCAGGGGCGCTTGCGGAGTTCCATCACGTAGTCGTGCGGGGCGCCCGCGGACTCGGCCGCGTCCGCGACCTCGCCCAGGTAGCGCGCCGACGGCAGGCCGCCCTCGTAGCCGTTGAGGACGTACAGCCAGACCGGCTCCTCGCCCTCCAGCGTGTGTACGCGCACCCGCATCCGGCGGTAGATGCCGAGGCCGACGCCCTCCCAGCGGTCCATGGAGTCCTCGTCCATGGGCGCGATGTCGTACAGCGCGACGAAGACCTGCGAGTCCGGCGCCTCCACGACGGTGGCCAGCGCCCCCTCCCAGCCCAGGTGCTCGCCGCCGAAGGTCAGCCGCCACCCGTTGAGCCAGCCGACGGCCCGCTGCGGCGAGTGCGGGGCGCGGCGGGTCATCAGCCGCGCGTCGAGGTTGCCGGCGTACGCGGCGTAGAGCGACATGCGTCGAGAGTACGGCAGCCGTCACCCCCGCCCCACCGGTCCCAGGACCAGCTGTGACGCGTTCCTCGGCCCCCGGGGCGCCGACACCTTGAACCGTGCGGGACAATGGAGTACGTGACTCGGATCGTGATCATCGGTGGCGGACCCGGCGGATACGAGGCGGCCCTCGTGGCCGCCCAGCTCGGCGCGGAGGTGACCGTCGTCGACTGCGACGGCCTGGGCGGGGCGTCGGTGCTGACCGACTGCGTACCGTCCAAGACCCTCATCGCCACGGCCGAGGTGATGACCACCTTCGACTCCTCGTACGAGGAGCTGGGGATCATCGTCGCCGACGACACCCCGCCCCTGGAGCAGGCCGCCCGGGTCGTCGGGGTCGACCTCGGCAAGGTCAACCGACGGGTCAAGCGGCTCGCCCTCGCCCAGTCGCACGACATCACCGCCTCCGTCACCCGGGCCGGCGCGCGCGTCCTGCGCGGCCGCGGCCGCCTGGAGGGCATGCAGGCGCTCGACGGCTCCCGCAAGGTCGTCGTCCGGGCGGCGGACGGCACCGAGGAGACGCTCGTCGCCGACGCCGTCCTCATCGCCACCGGCGCCCACCCGCGCGAGCTGCCCGACGCCCAGCCCGACGGCGAGCGCATCCTCAACTGGACCCAGGTCTACGACCTCGACGAACTCCCCGAGGAGCTCATCGTCGTCGGTTCCGGTGTCACCGGTGCCGAGTTCGCCGGCGCCTACCAGGCACTCGGCGCGAAGGTGACCCTCGTGTCCTCCCGCGACCGCGTGCTGCCCGGCGAGGACCCGGACGCCGCCGCCGTCCTGGAGGACGTCTTCCGGCGCCGCGGCATGAACGTGATGGCCCGCTCCCGCGCCGAGTCCGCCAAGCGCGTCGGCGACCGGGTCGAGGTCACCCTCGCCGACGGCCGCGTCATCACCGGCTCGCACTGTCTGATGGCCGTCGGCGCCATCCCCAACAGCGAGGGCATGGGCCTGGAGGACGCCGGCGTCAAACTCCGCGACTCCGGGCACATCTGGACCGACAAGGTCTCCCGCACCACCGCGCCGGGCGTGTACGCCGCCGGTGACGTCACCGGCGTGTTCGCGCTCGCCTCGGTGGCGGCGATGCAGGGCCGCATCGCGATGTACCACTTCCTCGGCGACGCGGTGGCCCCGCTGAACCTCAAGACGGTCTCCTCCAACGTCTTCACCGACCCCGAGATCGCGACCGTCGGCTACTCGCAGGCCGACGTGGACGGCGGCAAGATCGACGCCCGCATGGTGAAGCTGCCGCTGCTGCGCAACCCGCGCGCGAAGATGCAGGGCATCCGCGACGGCTTCGTCAAGATCTTCTGCCGGCCCGGCACCGGCATCGTGGTCGGCGGTGTCGTCGTGGCCCCGCGCGCCTCCGAACTGATCCACCCGATCTCGATCGCGGTCGACAACAATCTGACGGTCGAGCAGATCGCGAACGCGTTCACCGTCTACCCGTCCCTGTCGGGGTCGATCGCCGAGGTGGCCCGTCAGCTCCACACCCGCAAGGAGACCGGTCAGGCCTGATGACCGAAACCGACTCCCCGCTGGTCACGGGGAGTTGCCGCCCATTCGTGCGGCATAGTCGGCGAGCCTAGGCCCTATACCACCCTGTGCCCTGCCGTGCGAACAACTTCTGCTATTCGGCGCAAACAGCTGAAAGCAGACGGTCGCCCGCGTTACTGTCAGTTTCGTGTTCGCTGCAGAACGTCGCCAATTGATCCTCGAAATGGTGCGAGCGAACGGGGCCGTGTCGCTCCGTGAGCTCGCCCGCGTCGTCCAGACCTCCGAAGTGACCGTACGGCGGGACGTGCGCGCGCTGGAGGCAGAAGGACTCCTCGACCGCCGGCACGGCGGTGCGGTATTGCCGGGCGGATTCACGCGGGAGTCCGGCTTTCCGCAGAAATCTCATCTCGCGACCGCCGAGAAGACGGCCATCGCCGACCTCGCCGCCGGTTTCGTCGAAGAGGGCGAGGCCATCGTCGTCGGGGCGGGGACCACGACCCAGGAGCTGGCCCGCCGGCTCGCGCGGATCCCCGGGCTGACCGTCGTCACCAACTCCCTTCTGGTGGCCCAGGCGCTGGCCCACGCCAACCGGGTGGAGGTCGTCATGACCGGCGGCACCCTTCGCGGGTCCAACTACGCCCTGGTGGGCTCCGGCGCCGAGCAGTCCCTCCAGGGGCTGCGGGTCTCCAAGGCCTTCCTGTCCGGAAGCGGACTGACCGCCGAGCGCGGACTGTCCACGTCCAACATGCTGTCGGCGTCCGTGGACCGGGCGCTCGTCCAGGCGGCCTCCGAGGTCGTCGTCCTGGCCGACCACACGAAGCTGGGCACCGACACGATGTTCCAGACCGTGCCGACGGATCTCATCACCCGTCTCGTGACCGACGAGCCGCCCGGTCACGACGACCGAGCGGCCACCGAACTCCAGGCCCTCGCCGACCAGGGGGTGCAGATCGCCGTGGCCGGGGCGGGTGCGTCGGGGGGTGACCCGGTCCCGGCGCGGCAGCAGCAGCGCCGGGACGTACCCCTCCCGAGCCCGCGCCGCGGCCAGGCCCCCGGCGGCGGCCCGGGCCTGAGATCGGCCGCCACCGTCCTCGGCGACCCGACCTCCGGCCCAGCCGAACGAGCCCGAGTAGCCGACTTACGCCGCCGCTGACCCCCCGCGCGCCCGAAGGCGCGCGGGCCATCCCGGCGAGCCTGTGCTCTACGGGGACGGGAGGAAGGGGGGCGCGGGCACCACCGCCCCTACGGGGACGGGGGAAACGTCGCCGCAAAAGGGGCGCGGGCACCAGCGCCCCAAAGGGGCGCGGGGAACTGCGCGCCCGGCCCCCACGCACCGGCACCCCAAAACGGCGACAGGCCGTCACAGAGCCGTGGGACACGGCACGATCGACCACGCCGGTGCCCTACGCGGCCGCGGAGAACGGCGCGATCGACACGCCGGTGCCCTACGCGCCCGCAGGGAAACGGCACGCTCCACCACACCGGTGCCCTACAGGGGCGCGGGGAACTGCGCGACCAGCCCCCACGCGCGCGCGGACGAAAACCCGGGCCCCGCCCACCCCACGACGCCCCGAGCCCCCGGCACAATCACCCGCACCCAGCGGAGCGTCACGGTTTCAAGCCCCGCAAAGTCAACCGCAACAGACGATCCGCCAGCCCCGGATCACCCGCCGTCTCCTCCGCCGCCAACGCGATCGCGTGCGTCAGCTGAAGCAGGTCACCGATCGCCACGTCCGGACGCACCGTGCCCGCCTCCTGCGCCCGCGTCAACAGCGCGCCGCCCGCCTCGCGGATCGGCCCGCTGCACCGGGCGAGCGCGGAGGAGTCGTCGTACGACACCGCCATCAACGCCCGCGCGAGTCCGCGGTACTCACCCGCGTGGGTGACCATCTCGCCCAGCCACGTCACCAGGGCCGAGCAGGGCTCGGGGGCGCGCAACAGTTCGCGGGAGCGGGCCAGCAGCTCGCCGACCGCGTCCTCGAAGACCGCGCTCAGCAGGGCGGGCCGGTTGGGGAAGTGCCGGTAGAGCGTGCCGATGCCGACGCCCGCCCGCCGGGCCACGTCTTCGAGGGACGCCTCCGTGCCGTGTGCGGCGAACGCGAAGCGGGCCTCGGCGAGCAGCCGCTCGTGGTTGCGCCGGGCATCGGCCCGCATGATCCGCGGCCCACCACCGGCGACGGCCCCGGCAGTCACCGCCCCGACGATCACGGGACCGTCCGTCACCGAGGGCTGACCGCTCTCCGGGGGTTCCGTGGTCTCCGCTGAGGTCGCGCCCGCCATGGTTCCCCACCTGCTCTCTCTCGCACCCCGGTCCGCCCCCAGCATGCCACCGGGCCCGCCGGCGGTCCGCGCGCGGTGCCACCGGGACCGTGGACGTCAGCGAGGAGCGCCGGGGCAAAGACGAGGCGCCCGGTGGACTGACTGCTCAGTCCGCCGGGCGCCTCGGGATGTCACCGGAGCCGTGATCGAGGGATCAGTCCTTGATCTCGCAGATCGGCGCGCCGGAGGTGAGGGAGGCGCCGACTTCGGCGGACAGGCCCTTGATGGTGCCGGACCGGTGCGCGTTGAGCGGCTGTTCCATCTTCATCGCTTCGAGGACGACGATCAGGTCGCCTTCCTTGACTTCCTGGCCCTCCTCGACCGCGACCTTCACGATCGTGCCCTGCATCGGCGAGGCGAGCGTGTCTCCCGAGGCCGCCGGCCCCGACTTCTTCGCCGCACGCCGCTTGGGCTTGGCGCCCGCCGCCAGACCCGTACGGGCCAGGGACATGCCGAGCGACACCGGCAGCGACACCTCGAGCCGCTTCCCGCCGACCTCGACGACGACCGTCTCACGGCCGGGCTCTTCCTCCCCCTCGCCCTGGGCGGGTGTGGTGAAGGGTGTGATGTCGTTGACGAACTCGGTCTCGATCCACCGGGTGTGGACGGTGAACGGGTCCTGGGAGCCGGTGAGTTCGG